>DASPLM010000261.1:0-3228 GCA_035627575.1 Caulobacteraceae bacterium
CCGCCACGATCGCCGTCCTCGCCCTGGGCGTTTCCGGCAAGCCCGGTAAGGCCCCCACGGCGGCCGGCGGCGTCGAGGCCTCGGAAGCGACATCCCTCCGCTCGGCCCTCGCCGAGGCCAGCGGAAGCCGCAGCTTCTGGCTGCTCAACGCCGGCTTCTTCGTCTGCGGCTTTCACATCGCCTTCGTCGCCACCCACCTGCCCGCCTACCTGCGCGACCAGGGTCTCTCGGCCTCGGTCGGCGCCTGGGCCCTGGCCCTGATCGGCCTGTTCAACATCGCCGGCTCGTGGCTTTGGGGCGCCTGGGGCCAGGGTCGCTCCAAGAAGGGCCTGCTGGCGATCCTGTACGGCCTGCGCGCCGTGACCATCGCCGTCTTCATCGCCGTGCCGCTGAGCCCGCTCAGCGTCCTGGTCTTCGCCTCGGCCTTCGGCTTCCTGTGGCTGGGCACCGTGCCCCTGACCAGCGGCCTGGTCGGCCAGATCTGGGGCGTGCGCTACCTGTCGACCCTCTACGGCATCGTCTTCCTGAGCCATCAGGTCGGCAGCTTCCTCGGGGCCTGGCTGGCGGGCCTGGCTTTCGACGCCACTGGCTCCTACCAGAGCATGTGGTGGGCTTCGATCGCGCTCGGCGTGTTCGCGGCCGTGATCCACCTGCCCATCGACGAGCGGCCCCACGTGCGCGCCGCCCAGCCCCTGCCCGCCGAATGAAGCGCCGGTGGCCCTTCGTGCTGCTGGGCGCCGCGGTGACCGCCCTGGGCCTGGCCATGTGGAGCGCCTGGGGCGCGCCCGTGTGGCTGGAGAACGCCATCGCCTGGTGCATGTGACCACCGGCGCGTGACGGACTAAGTAAGGTGCGTCGCGCGCCGCACCGCGCGACCATGCGGCGTCCCCTCGAGGCCCGCGCCATGCGCCTGCTGTTCCCCATTTCGGCCCTGCTGGCCTTCTGCTTCAGCGCCGCCTGCGCCGCCGCCGCCCTGCCGGCCCCCGAGCCGATCTACCAGGCCACGGCAAGGGCCCTGAACGCGGCCGCCGATCGCGATCTGCGCGACCCCGAGGATCGGGGACCTGACGCCTGGGGCGTCCCCTCCCCGCGCATGTTCCGGCGGCTGGACGTGAACGCGGACGGCGTGGCCGACTGGCGCGTCGACTACGAGCACGCGCCCAACCCGTCCCTGTGGTGCGGCACCGGCGGCTGCCGCAACGAACTGTGGGTCTCCCGACCCGGCGGCGGCTACCAGTTGGCCGTGCAGTCGGGCATGCGCCTGCTGAAGCTGACGCCGCGACGCGAGGGCGCCCGCCTCGACCTGGACTTCCACGGCAGCACCTGCGGCGGCTACGGCGTTCAGGAATGCCCGCGCAGCTATGTCTGGAACGAAGCCGAGCGCGCGTTCACGCCCTTCCCGGCGTCGAATGGCGCGACCTGGCTGGCCGGCGGACCGCGCCAGCTGGCCCCCGTCGACCTCGCCCTGGTTCCGGCCGAGGTCCGCGGCGCCGTCGGGCGGATGCAGGCGAGTTGCCGCGCCGCCGGTGGCGTGCTGGACGATCCAGCCTCCTACGTGACCCGCCTCCCGGACGTCGACGGCGACGCCCGCCGCGACTGGCTGGTCGGGTCCCTCTACGCCTCCTGCCAGTTCGAGACCGACGAGCGGCCCACGGTGACCCTGCCGGTGACGGTCCTGGCCAGCGCCGGCCGCCCCGACGCCCTGACGGTCGCGCTGGAGCAGCCGCAGGCGGAAGTCTCCATCGACCTCGCCGCCTCTCCCGCCACGGCCTGGGTCTGGCGCGACGGCGACGCGGTCTGCGAATATGAGAAGCCCTGCGGCCGGCGCATGCGCTGGGACGCGGGAGCGAAGCGGCTGGTGGAGTAGCGTCCCGTCTCCCCCTGTCGCGGCAGCGACTGGGGCAGGTGTCAGCGGATCTGACGGAGGGGGAGGACCGCAGGCGCGGCGGGCGGGGTTTCCCCCTCCGGCCGCTTCGCCACCTCCCCCGCTGCTCCGCACCGGGGGAGACGGGAAAGCCCGCGCGCCGCTTGCGTTTCCGGCCTCTTTCGCGTACATGCGCCCGCTCTCTGGAAGGCGGTCCTTCGCGGTTCCCACTGTCCTCGCATCCAGCGTGGACGACGCGACAGGATCCATCGCCGCCCCGGTTCTTCCGCCCGGGCCTGCGCCGCCTCCCGCATGGAAGGGAAACATGGCTCTCTACGAACACGTCATCATTGCGCGGCAGGACATCTCCGCGCAGCAGGCCGAGGCGTTGAACGACACGCTGAAGGCTCTGATCGAGGAAGGCGGCGGCAACGTCGCCAAGATCGAGTACTGGGGTCTGCGCAACCTCACCTACCGCGTGAAGAAGAACCGCAAGGGGCACTACTCCCTGCTGGCCATCGACGCGCCGTCCGCCGCCGTCAAGGAGATGGAGCGCCAGCTCTCCATCAACGAGGACGTGCTGCGCTACATGACCGTCCGCGTCGAGGAACTCGACCTCGAACTGTCGCCGATCCTGGCCCGCAAGGAACGCGAGCGCGAGCGCGAACGCGACCGCGGCCCCGGCCCGCGCGGCGGCTACGAAGACCTGGTCTGAGGGGAACTGAGATGACCGACACCACCGCCCCCACCCCCGGCTCGGCCGCGGGCTCCGGCCCCGCCCGCCGTCCGTTCTTCCGCCGCCGCAAGGTGTGCCCGTTCTCCGGCGCCAACGCCCCGAAGATCGACTACAAGGACGTCAAGCTGCTGCAGCGCTACATCTCGGAGCGCGGCAAGATCGTGCCGTCGCGCATCACCGCCGTGTCGCAGATCAAGCAACGGGAACTGGCCCGCGCCATCAAGCGCGCCCGCTTCCTGGCGCTCCTGCCCTATGTCGTGAAGTAAGGGACCTGAGCACATGAAAGTCATTCTGCTCGAACGGCTCGAAGGCTGGGGCGGTCTCGGCGACGTCGTCAACGTCAAGGACGGCTTCGCGCGCAACTTCCTGCTGCCGCGCCAGAAGGCCCTGCGCGCCACCGAAGCCAACCAGAAGGTCTTCGAGGCCCAGCGCGCCCAGATCGAGGCCCGCAATGCCGAAGCCAGGGCCCAGGCCGAGAAGGCCGGTGAGAAGCTCGACGGCTCGTCCTACATCCTGATCCGTCAGGCGGGCGAAAGCGGCCAGCTGTACGGCTCGGTCGCCGCCCGCGACGTCTCGGACGCCATCTCGGCCGAAGGCGGCAAGGTGGAGCGCAGCCAGGTCGCGCTCG
>DASPLM010000262.1:0-8330 GCA_035627575.1 Caulobacteraceae bacterium
GACCTCGGCGCGGCCGAGATCCTGGCCGAGATCGGCGTGAACCTGTCGGGCGAGCGTCGCTTCGAGGAGGCGGCCGACGCTTTCGAGCAGGCCGAGGCTCGCGCCGCGCGCGCCAACGCTCGCCTCCTGCTGACCAAGATCGGCAACTACCGCGCCATCGACGCCCTGAACCGGGGCGAGCGGGGCAAGGCGCGCGAACTGGCGCTCGCCGCCAACGCCGCCCGCGACCAGCTGTTCGCGACGGGCGGCGGCGGGGCCAACCGGCTGACTGCCGACGAGACCCGCGAGATCGAGGACGCCGCTTCGGTGCGTGCCGGCCGCGGCCTGCTCATGGCCATGGGCGAACTCTCGGACCGCGAGAAGGCCGCGGTGCTGTCCGCCCAGGCCGAGTACCTGGCCGGGGTGGCGTCGCGCGGCATGAACCGGCCCGCCGAGGCCTCGGCCCACCTCGACGCCGCCACGCGGCGGCTGGGGACGAGCCCGGTGCGTCCGGGCTGGCTGGTGGCGCTGATCTACAACGAGCGCTCGCGACTGGAGGCCGCCTCCGGCGACGCCGGCGGCGCCATGCGCGAGGCGCAGACGGGGCTCGCCCTGCTGCGCAAGGACGCGCCCGGCACCCGCGCCGAGGGCCACCTGCTGCTGACCCTGGCCGAGGCCAAGCGGCTGGGCGGGGATGTCCAGGGCGCCCTGGCCGACAGCCGGGCCGCCGTCGCCCTGTTCTCGGCTCATCGGGAATCCCCCGGCATGCCCGCCGACGTCGCCGCCGCACACCTCGGCGCGCTGCAGCAGGCCTGGACCGGCGCCAACGATCCGGCCGTCGCCGACGAGTACTTCCAGACCCTGACCATGGTCTGGGACGGCGCCGCGGCCCGCTCGGCCGCCCAGCTCGCCGCCCGCCTGGCGGTAAGCGAGGGCGGCGACGCCGTGCGCGACTACCAGGACGCCCAGCGCGGCTACCGCGCCGCCCTGGCGCGGCGCGAACGCCTGTCCACCAACACCGAGGCCGACCGCAGCCTGATCGATCAGGCCGACGCCGAGGCGTCAGCCGCGGCCGCCAAGCTGGCCTCGGCGGAGGAGAAGCTGCGCTCCCAGTCGCCGCGCTACGTCGAGCTGCTCAGCCCGAAGCTGAACTCTGCCGAGTTGTCGGCGTCGCTGGAGGAGGGCGAGGGCTACCTGCGCCTTGTCGTCGCCGACGAGCGCGTCTTCGGGGCCCTTGTCACCCGCGAGGGCGTGCGGCCCTACGCCGTCGACCTGACCGAGCGCGAGGCCAAGGACCTGGCGGACAAGGTGCGCAAGAGCGTGCTGCTGCGCCGCGGGCGCCTGCCCGACTACGACATGGCCGCGGCTCAGACGCTCTATGCGAAGCTGTTCGCGCCCATCGAGGGCGCGATGGAAGGGCTGACGCGACTGCAGATCGACGCCGGCGGGCCGCTGGCGGGCGTGCCCTTCGCCGGCCTGGTGGCCAAGGCTCCCGACGAGGCCACGCTGAAGCGCATCCGCGACGACCAGGACTACCGCGGCGTCGAGTGGTTCGGCCGAAAGAAGGCCATCGCCGCCGCGCTCGGCCCGGCCGCCTTCGTGCGCATTCGCGCCAACCCGAACCCGGTGAGCGCCACCGCCGCCATGACCTTCGGTGATTTCCAGCCGAACCCCGCCCTCGTCGCCGAGCGCATCGCCTCCCGTCGCGGCCTGTCGGACCGGTGCCGCAAGGAACTCGAGGCCGTCCTGATGCGGCTTGAGGCCCTGCCCGAGACCCTGCAGGAAGCCCAGCAGACCGCAGCGGCCTTCGGCGCCGGCGGCCGGGCGGTGACCCAGGCGTCCTTCACGGACGAGGCGGTGCTGAACGACCCGGCCGTGGCCGACGCCGGCGTGCTGGTGCTGGCGACCCACGGCGTGCTGGGCCTGTCCAACTGCTTCGCCGAGCCGGCGCTGCTGGCCTCGACGGGTCCGGAGGGCGACGGCCTGATCGAGGCGTCGGAACTGCTGGACGTGAAGCTCAAGGCGCGCCTGGTGGTGATGTCGGCTTGCGACACGGCCGGCGGGGGCCGCTCGGATGCGGCCCGCTCGGGCTTCGCCGACGGCGGCGAGGCCCTGTCCGGCCTGGCGCGGGCCTTCATCTACGCGGGCGCCTCTTCGGTGCTGGCGACGCACTGGAAGATCGACGCCTCGACCTCCAGCCTGCAGACCCAGGCCCTGCTGACCAGCGCGGTGCAGAGCGGCAAGCCGCTGTCCGTCGCGCTCGCCGACGCGCAGAAGGTCCTCTACGACAACGCCGAGACCGCTCACCCCTTCTACTGGTCGGGCTTCGTCCTGATCGGCGACGGGGCGACCCGGCTGGGCGTGGGCGAGCAGCAGGCCGCGGCGGCGCCGACGTCGGCGGACTAGGCGCGGGAGCCGCCGTCGCTTCCCTGAGCGGCCCGCCTCAGGCGGGCTGCTCGGGCTGCCACAGTTCGACGGGATTGCCCTCGGGATCGTGGATGCGGGCGAAACGCCCGACGCCGGGCATGTCCCACTCCGGCCTGGTGATCACCGCCAGCCCTGCTGCGCGGAGCGCCGTGCACAGGCCGTCGAGGTCGTCGACGCGCAGGTTCAGCATCCACTGGCGGTCCGCGGCGAAGTAGTCCGTGTCGGCCGCGAAGGGCGCGAAGACGCAGGGGCCGGCCTGCGTCTCCCAGATTCCGTGGGGCGCCGAGCCGATGCCCAGGTGCTCCGCATACCAGGCCGCCAGCGCCTTCGGGTCCTTCGCCCGAAAGAAGAAGCCCCCGATCCCCGTCACGCCCATCGCCGCCTCCATCGCCCCACGGCCGAAGCCCCGCGGATCGATATCAGGCGTCGCGCCATCGCGCACGCCTGCGGACTCACGCGCCGATCAGGTGCAGGGCGATCTCGCGGCGATGGGGTCGACGGCGATGCTCGAAGAGGTAGATCGCCTGCCACGTGCCGAGCACGGGACGCCCGGCCGACACGGGGATGCTCAACTGCACCGCCGTGACGGCCGCCCGCAGGTGCGCCGGCATGTCGTCGGGTCCCTCGTCGGCGTGCTCGTAGGCCCCCGGGTCCTCGGGCGCGATGCGCTCGATCCAGGCCATCAGGTCGCGGCGGACGGCCGGGTCGGCGTTCTCCTGCACCAGCAGGGAGGCCGAGGTGTGGCGGCAGAACAGGGTCAGCAGGCCCTCGTCCATGCCCTGGTCCGCCGTCCAGTCGGCCACGGCGCGCGTGACGTCGACGAGCGCCCGGCCGGGCGTGTCCACGCTGAGGATTCGGCTGGCCTGTCGCATGGCCGCGAAGCTGAACCAGACGGGCCCGGATGTCGATCCGGAGCCATCGCCGCTGGACCCAATCGGCTCCGGGCGTGTTAAGCGGGGGCGAAGCAAGGGGATATCCAGATGAAGCAGATGACCGGCTTTGGCATCCGCATCGGCGACGACGACCAGTTCGTGATCCGGATCGACGACGACGCGGGCGGTTCGCAGGAACTCACCGCCTCGGCCGAACAGGTGGACGCCATCATCGAGGCCCTGGACGACCTGCTGTCGGACTTCGAGGAAGAGGCGTTCGAGGTGCTGGACGCCCCGGGCCGCAGCCCGATCGACTGACGGGGCCGACTCGCCGGCTCAGGCGAGCTCCGCCCACACCGGCGCGTGGTCGCTGGCGCCTTCCAGGCCTCGGACCGCGCGATCGACCCCCGCCGCCCGCAGGCGCGGCGCCAGCGCCGGGCTCAGCAGGACGGCGTCGATGCGCAGGCCGGCGTCCCGGGCCCAGCGGTCGCGCTTGTAGTCCCAGAAGCTGTACATGGGCTCCTCGGGGTGCAGCGTCCGCACCGCGTCGGTCCAACCCTGCTCCAGCAGCCGGCGGAACGCGGCGCGGGGCTGCGGCTGCAGCAGGGCGTCCTTCGACCAGGACTTGCCGGCGTAGATGTCGCGGTCGGCCGGCACGACGTTGAAGTCGCCGGCCAGGGCGGCGGGCAGGCCTTCGGCCAGCAGGGCGGCGGCGTGGGCGTTCAGGCGCTCGAACCAGGCCAGCTTGTAGTCGAACGTGGGGCCGGGCTGCGGATTGCCGTTGGGCAGGTAGATCGACGCCACCAGCACCCCGTTCACAGCCGCCTCGAGGTATCGCGCCTGCCGGTCGTCCGGATCGCCGGGCAGGCTGCGGCGGGTCACCACCGGCTGGCCGCCGCGGGCGAGGATGGCCACCCCGTTCCAGCTGCGCTCCCCGCGCCAGACGGCGCCGTAGCCGGCGTCGCGGATCGCTTCGGCGGGGAAGCCGGCGTCGGTGCTCTTCAGTTCCTGCAGGCAGGCGACGTCGGGGCGGGTGGCCGCCAGCCAGGCGAGCAGGTTCTCCAGCCGCTTGTTGACGTTGTTGATGTTGAAGGTGGCGATCCGCATCGGAGTGCAAACGCGCCGCCGGGCGAAGCTTTCCGGCCCGTCGAGGGCCCAGGCCCAGCGGAACCGCTTGCGGGCATGGCCGTTCCGCAGATGGAGCACACGCCCGGGGCTGTCCGCATGTTGCGTATCCTGACCTTCGCCGTCTTCGCCGCGGTGCTGGCCATCGGGGTCGGTCTGCCGGCGCGTTCGCTCGCGCCCGGCGCCGAGGCGGACTTCCACTACGCCGACGTCGACCGGCTGGTCGCCTGGCAGCGCGCCGGCGACTGGGACGCGGTGCGCGACGAGTTTGCGGGGCAGGCTGTCGAGATACTGTTCACCCCGACCGCGGCCGTCGAGGCGGGCGGCCGGGTTCTCCTGCACGACACCCGCGCCGACCTGACCTGCGCGGTGGACCGGGGCACGGCCGCGCGGGTGGCCGCGCCCGGCGACGACTTCCTGGTCGTCCGTGGCGTCGTCGGGCCGGTCGCGCCGGGCCGGACCACGGAGATCCGCGAGTGCGAGGTGGCGGACTTCCGCGGCCTGGCGTGGTCGGCGAAGCATCGCTCAGAGCGCGACCGCCTGCGCAACAAGTACCGCGCCGGCCAGGCGTGAGCGCCGAATTCCGGAGGCCCCTGGCCGTCCCTGGCGTATGATGCCGCGACGTCCTGAAAGGGCGCCCCGAAAGGTCTTCATGTCCGACGCCTTGGAATCCCAGCGCCTGAAGCGGGAAAACGACTACCTGAAGCTCCGCTGCGCCCAGTTGCAGGACGACGTGACCGACCTGTCCAGCCAGGTCACGCGGCTTCAGGAAGAGCTGGGCCGCATCGACAGCCGCCGCGCCGCCTCGAGGCCGAACCCGCTGGGCGGAGGCCAGGGATGAGCGCGCTCAGTCCCGGCCAGCTGACTGCGCTCCGCAACCTGTCGGAGAAGCAGAACGGCGGCGAGGTCGACTGGATCAGCATCGCCGACGCCCGCACCCTGACCGACCTCGGCCTGGCCGAGCGCAATCCGAGCGGCTGGAACATCACGCCGGCGGGGATGACGGCGCTGGCCGAGCATGGGAGGCTCGGCGGCTAGCGCCCCAGGAAGGCTGTGGCGGTCGCCAGGGCGGCCGGGACGCCGCCGTGCCCGGCCTACTGCAGCAGGCGGACGCCGCCCGACGTAGTGGCGAGGCTGTCGCGGCCGTTGAGGAACAGCGCCCCGTTTCCGAGCAACTCGATCCGGTGGACCACGAACATCCTGGTCTGTTCCGTCCGCTCGGCCAGGGACCCGCCGCCGGTCAGGTACAGGCGTTGGGTCGGAAGATACATCACACCCTGCAGCGCGACGGTTCCTCCCCCCTGGATGGTGGACTCGAGCTCATTCGACTGCGGTTTCACCGCCACCGCGATGCCTGCCCAAGGACCCCGCTCGGGGGCTTCGATTTCCAGGGTCGCGCCTGCCTGCACATCCAGGGTCGAGGTCGGGCCAACGAACACGAGGGTGGCGCCTGTAGCGGTGAGCCGCGCCCCGGAAGACATCTTCAGACTGCCCATGAAGACATGGACGCCCGGCTGCAGGGTCAGATGGCTGCGTGGTCCCAACTGAACGTCGACACAGTGGACGCCGGGGCTCAGCGTCACTTGTTCCGCCTTGATCTTGAGCGGTGAGACCGCGCATGTCGGCGCGACCGGCCAGGGCAGGGACGTCGCATAGGGGTCCGCCACTACAGGCGCGTTGAACGCAGGTGCGGGCGCAAATCCCCTGGCGTTTCCCGCCGGGCCATGGACGAAGGTGCGCAGGGTGCGCACGCTTCCGCCGCCGCGCGAATCGACGCCCGCGCTCGAGCTGGAATTCACCTGTAGGACGCATTCGGGGGCGTCGAGCGAGGAACTGCCTCGGCGCGAGAACGCCTCGGGCTGGTCCGGGGCCAGAACCAGCAGGCAGACCGGATCCGCCGCCGCCGCAACGGCCGTTGCTCGGCGTGTCAGATCCAATGTCTCGCGTCCGAACAGGCCGCCGAACATCACCGGAACGGCGCCGCGCACGGCCACGGACACCCGCGCCGGCTGGCGGGATTCGATGGTGGCCGTCGCGCCGGCGGAAGCGGCGACGCTGCCGGTGATACGCGAGGCGGCCAGATCCGCGTGCTCCTCGACCCGACCCTGATCCGCGCCGTCACGGACGGCGACTGCGGCGTTCAGAGCCAGCTCGTCCGCTCGATCCTGCAGTTGGTTGCTGAGAGAGCTGACCTGACTGCCGGTGACGGCGAAGCCGGCGAGCAGCGCCAGCAGCAGGCCGCACAGGCTGAAGATCAACGCCACGTTGCCACGGTCGCACCGCCGCAATGCGGCGGCGGCGGCCTTGGCGCGCGTCCGAATGTCATGGCTGGACATAAGCTCGGCCTGTAGGCGTGCGGAAGGGCGGCCTTGCTTGCCTGAAGGACCTGAAGAGGACGTTATGCGAACCGGTTAACGTGGTGGCCGCGCGCTGCGGGAGGCCGGAGTCGGAAGCGCGCCCATGAAAGCGGCCACCCAGGAGCCGGTCACAGGTGCTCGCAAACGTGTGGCCGAGGAAGTGGCTGGGGAACTAGGACTCGAACCTAGAATGACGGTACCAAAAACCGCTGTGTTACCATTACACCATTCCCCAGCAGGAACGGCGATGCGGGCGCGCCCGCGTCGGAGGGCCGTGCAGATAGCGTAGTCGCACCGGCCATGCAACTGCCCACGAAGGCCATAACGACGGTTTCGCGTGAGGCGGAAAATCGCGGCCAAGCCCGCTTGCCGCCCGCCGACCTCATCGCTATAAGCGCCGCTCCTAAGTCGGAGTGTGGCTCAGTCTGGTAGAGCACCGCGTTCGGGACGCGGGGGTCGCAGGTTCGAATCCTGCCACTCCGACCATCTATCTTCCGCCGAAAACCCGCCCTCGCCGGCGGGTTTTTCGCATCCGGAAGCCGCCGTTTTCCGATTCCCTCTTACCGCGTCTTCATTTGACGGGAACGCCCGCGCATCTATGGTCGCGCGGGGCATAGGGTTTCGATCGTTTCCATGAAGCAGTTCTTCATCACCGTGGCCGGCGTGTTCGCCGGACTGCTGATCTTCTTCGTCGTTCTGCCGTTCCTGCTGATCGCCCTGATCGCGGGGTCGATGCAGGGTGCGGCCGAGAAGACGGCCGCGCGCGCCGCCGTGCTGGAGCTGGACCTGCGCGAGGGGCTGAGCGACCAGGACTCGGCCTCGCCCTTCGCCGCGTTCGGCGGTCCGGGCATGTCGGTGATGCGCGCCGTGCACACGCTGCGCCGCGCCGAGAAGGACAGCAAGGTCAAGGCGATCCTGGTGCGCCTGCCCGAAGGGGGCATGCCCCCGGCCGCCGCGGACGAGCTGCGCCAGGCCTTCCGCCAGTTCCGCGCCTCGGGCAAGCCGATCGTCGCCCACAGCCAGGGCCTCTATCCCGACGGCATGGTCGTCTCGACCTACATGCTGGGCGCCTCGACGGGCGAGGTGTGGATGCAGCCGGACAGCAGCTTTCAGGCCACCGGCATGGCCACGAGCGAGGTCTTCCTCAAGCGCCTGTTCGACAAGTACGCCGTGAAGGCCGAGTTCGAGCAGCGCTACGAGTACAAGAACGCGGTGAACCCCTACCTGCAGTCGGACTTCACGCCGGCGCACCGCGAGGCGACCCTGTCGTGGATGGGCTCCATCTTCGACAACGCCCTCGCCGCGGCCGCCCACGACCGCAAGCTGCAGCCCGCCGCCCTGAAGACGACCATCGAGGGCGGCCCGTATTCGGCCGAGCAGGCCCGCGCGCGAGGCCTCATCGACCGCGTCGGCCAGGTGCGCGAGGCGGAGGAGAACCTGCTGCGCCGCGCAGGCGACGGCGCCGAGATGATGAGCTTCGACGACTACGCGGCGATCCCGGAGGTGCCGGCCACCCGCGGCGACGCCATCGCGATCATCAACGCCGAGGGCCCCATCGTCACCGGCGGCG
>DASPLM010000263.1:0-2314 GCA_035627575.1 Caulobacteraceae bacterium
GGCCATGGCGAGCGACGTGGCCACCATGCAGCCGGCCATGACATCAAGGCCCAGCGCACGCGCCTCTGCCCGCAGGGCCAGCGCCTCCGTGAGCCCGCCCGTCTTGTCCAGCTTGATGTTGATGCAGCGGTAGCGGCGGGCGCAGGCGGCGAGTTCGGCGCGTGTATGCAGGCTTTCGTCGCCGCAGAGGGGCAGGGGGCTGGCCCAGCCCTCCAGGGGCTCGTCTTCGCCCGCTTTCAGCGGCTGCTCCATCAGTTCGACGCCGAGGGCGACGAAATCGGGCGCGGTGCGGCGCAGCTCGTCGAAAGACAGCGATTCGTTGGCGTCCACGACGAGGCGGGTGTCGGGCGCCGCCCGTCGCACCGCCTCCACGCCGGCCAGGTCGTCGGGCCCGCCGATCTTCAGCTTCAGGACCGGGCGGCGCGCGGCGGCGCGCGCGGCGGCGGCCATCGAGTCCGGTTCGCCAAGCGAGATGGTGAAGGCGGTGGTCAGCGGCGCCAGCCGGTCGAATCCGGCGGCCGCCGCCGCGCGCACGCCGCTCCGCTTGGCCTCCAGGTCCCACAGGGCGCAGTCGACCGCGTTGCGGGCGGCGCCGGCGGGCAGCAGGGCCTGCAGGGTCGTGCGACTCGCGCCTCCCTCGATGGAGGCGCGGACGGACTCGATCTCGGCCAGGGATCCTGCGACCGTCTCGCCATAGCGCGGGTAGGGGGTGCTCTCCCCGCGCCCCGTCGCGCCGTCCTGCGCGATCTCCACCACCACGACGTGCGCCTCGGTCTTGGCGCCCCGGGCGATGACGAAGCGACCGGCGATGGGCCAGGATTCGGCCCGCGCCGTCAGCCGGATCATGGTCGGCCGGACCTAGAGATCGCCGATGGCGGCGTCGATCAGCAGGTAGGTCCGACCGGGTTCGGAACCGAGCAGGGCGGCGGTGGCGAAGCCCTCGGGGTCCTTGCGCGCCGCCTCGGCCAGGCGGGCCTCGAACAGGGACAGGTAGCGCTCGGTCTGGGCCCGCAACGGCGCGTCGGTCAGCACCCGGCGAGAGATGCGGCGGGCGGCGGCGGGGGCCACGCGGCGGACGATCTCCCGGGCCGTGTCGGGCGAGCCCGCCTGGATCGCCTCGGCGGCGGCTTCGACCCGGCTGCGCGGCAGCAGGGCGTTGGGGTCGACGCCAAGACGATGGATCTCCTCGATCAGGTTCCCGGCCAGGGCCTCGTCCTGCACCGGTTCGGCCGGCGCGGCCTCTGGGCCGCCCATGCCGCCCAGCAGGTCGCGCCAGGTCCAGCCTTCCGGATCGCCCTTGCCCGCGGCGCCGTCGAACACCGAGCGGAACTCCTCGTCGGTGGCGGTGGGGGTGAGCTTGAGGCGGCCGCGCAGGCCGGCCTCTGCGGACGCGGACTGCGAGGCCTCGCTGATCGCGGGCTCGCCGCGGCGCCGGGGCTCGACCTCGGGCTCGGGCCGCGGCCGCGGCGCCGGCGAGCCGCCGGACACCAGGCCCATCAGCTTCACGGCCTCGGACAGCATGTCGTAGTTGCGCTTCACCCGGTCCTGGAAGGCGGCGTCCACGGCCTGGGTTTCCTCGGCAGCGCGGCGCGCGGACAGGGCGAGGCTCTCCAGCCCCTCCTCGACGGAGGCGCGGATCTCCTCGATGCGCGCCTTGGCCTCCGCCGGCAGTCGGGCGGCGCGGCCGTCGATCTCGGCCAGGGCTTCGTCGATGTGCGCCAGGGCCGAGCGCAGTTCGCCCATGTTGGCCTCGATGCGCTGGGCGGCCCGCTCGCCCGCCTCGTCGATCAGCGACGAGGACTCTTCGAACAGGTTGCGCGCAGCGGTGAGGCGGGACTCGAAGGCCTCGTCGGCGCGGCGGGCCGCGTCGAAGGCGGCCTCGCCCAGGTTGTCGATGCGCGCCTGGGCGGCGTCGGCGGCTTCGTCGGCGGCCTTGCGGGCGCCCTCCGCCGAGGCGGTGAGGGCGGCCAGGGCGCGCTTGGTTTCCTCCACCAGGTCGTCGCGGGCGTCGGCGGCCAGGGCGGCGAAGCGGTCGAGGGACTCCCTGGTGCGGGCGGCGAAGGCTTCGCGCTCGGCGGCCGTGAGGTCGGCCAGGGCCCGGGCCTGGACCGCCGTCTCGCCGACCAGGCTGCTCAGCATCTCCGCGCCGCGGGCGGAGGATTCGTTCAGCTCGGCCACGGCGCTCTGGGTGCCGGCCAGGGCCTCCGCCAGCTGGGCGCGCTGGGTCTCGACCTGAGCGGAGAAGTCCTCCTGCTCGGTACGCAGCGCGTAACCGGCCTGCACCAGGGCGGCGCGCTGCTGCGACAGGCCGTCC
>DASPLM010000264.1:0-3459 GCA_035627575.1 Caulobacteraceae bacterium
AAGGGCCGCCGTTAAAACGCCGCTCTCTTTCGTGTAAACACGGCCCGCCTCCGGACCTTTCCGGGGGCGGGTCAGTTTCCAGCGCAATCCGTCGCTCCGTCCGGATTGTGTCTTCGTGCTTGGACGGGCGCTCAAACCAACGGGAAACCTCTGGCTATGAACGCTGAGACCAAGACGTCCAACCGCAAGGCCGAACTGCTGGCCAACACCGTCGAGCACGTGGACATCACGTCCTTCGACGGCCGTCCGATCATCGACGCCATGCGCAAGATGAGCTTCAGCTCGCGCGACACGGCGCGCGCCTCGGACATCTTCAACATGGCCATCGAGGACGCCGAGTGCTCGCCCTGGCTCATCCTGGCGGGCTCCACCTCCGCCGGCGGCTGCATGCACGTGTACCGCGACATGGTGAAGTTCGGGATGATCGACGCGGTGGTCGCCACCGGCGCCTCCATCGTCGACATGGACTTCTTCGAGGCGCTGGGCTTCAAGCACTACCAGGCCCAGTCGGACGTGGACGACCGCGACCTGCGGGCGCTCTACATCGACCGCATCTACGACACCTACATCGACGAGGAAGAATTGCAGACCACGGATCACACGATCCTGGAGATCTGCAACATGCTCGAGCCGCGTCCCTACTCGTCGCGCGAGTTCATCTGGGAGATGGGCAAGTGGCTGGCCGAGGGCAACGCCAAGAAGCCGGGCTCGCTGGTCCAGACGGCCTATGAGGAGGGCGTGCCGATCTTCTGCCCGGCCTTCGTCGATTCGTCGGCGGGCTTCGGCCTGGTGAAGCACCAGAAGGAGCGTATGGCCGAAGGCAAGCCCTACCTGACCATCGACGCCGTGGCCGACTTCCGCGAACTGACCGACATCAAGATCGCGGCGGGCTCGACCGGCCTGTTCATGGTCGGCGGCGGCGTGCCCAAGAACTTCGCCCAGGACACCGTGGTCTGCGCCGAGATTCTCGGCGTGGAGGCGGACATGCACAAGTACGCGGTGCAGATCACCGTGGCCGACGTGCGCGACGGCGCCTGCTCGTCCTCGA
Source organism: Caulobacteraceae bacterium (assembly GCA_035627575.1). Classification (GTDB taxonomy): domain Bacteria; phylum Pseudomonadota; class Alphaproteobacteria; order Caulobacterales; family Caulobacteraceae; genus JAEZEZ01. The sequence continues at coordinate 1,049 of DASPLM010000264.1, forward strand.
CGCTCAAGGAAGCCTGCTCCTGGGGCAAGGTGGACGTGACCTGGGAGCAGATGGTGTTCGCCGAGGCGACCACGGTCGTTCCCCTGATCGGCTCCGACGCCTACCACCGCGGCGGCTGGAAGAACCGCGAGAAGCGCCGCTGGGCCAAGCTCTTCGGCAAGGACGCCCCCGCCGCGGCCTGAACACCGCCCACGAACTGAACGAGAAGGCCCCGGAGCGATCCGGGGCCTTTTTCGTCGGCGGGAACCCCGCGGGGCCGGTCACGCTTGTGTAGGCACACAGGGAGACCCGCCATGGCCGAAACCAGCGCCCCCGGCGAAAGCCTAGACAAGAACGCCAGCGCGCCCACGGGCGAGCCTAAGCAGGCCCTGTCCGGCGGCGGGTCCAACGTCCAGGCCGGCAGCGCCCAGGGCGGCTCCCGTTCCGGCTCGGAGACGCCGGCGATTCCACAGGGCGGCTTCGATCCGGACGTCACTGGATCAGCCGAGCCGTCCGCGGCCGGAGAGGCGCGCGCCTTCGCCTCGCCCGACGGGGAGGAGACGGCCGCGACACGCGCCTCGGACTCCGTCAACAACACCGGCGAGCCGGACCAGATGGCCAAGCGCACCGACATCGAGCGAGTCCCGGGCGATGACGTGGACGCCGCCACGGGATGAGGCGGCGGCTTCGCCTTGCGGGCGCCGCAATGGGCGCCCACCTTGGCCGCAGGGGATCGTGGAGGCTGGTTCGATGAAGCGTTGGATTGCCGCGGGGCTGGCTTGCGCCGTGCTGGCAGGCTGCGGCGCGCCCGCCTCCGACGTGGACGAGACCGCCGCCGGGGGCCCGACGGTCGATGTCCAGGACCTGGACGCCGCCGCCCTCGACGGCGGCCAGGCGCCGGCCTTCGCCCCCGAGTATCCGGGCGGCGAAGTGGTCACCAGCATCTCCGCGACGGAGGGTGGCAAGCCCGGCGGCATCTTCGCCTTCCGCACGAACGACGGCGCCGCGAAGGTCCTGGCCTTCTACCGCGAGAAGGCGCTGGCCGCCGGCCTGACGGCCCCGCCGGTCGCCTCGGCGGAGCAGATCTTCATGGCCCAGGGCACGGCCGGGGACGTCACCGTCACCACCACGCCGCTGGACGGGCGCACCCACGCCCAGGTGACCTGGTCCTCGCGCTAGACGGCGATCGAGGCGGCGGTCACGACGTAGAGCGCATAGCAGACCACCAGCACCAGCCCCTCGCGCCGGCCCAGCCGCAGGTTCCGCTGGGCCAGCACCAGGGCGGCCGCCGCCAGCATGATCCACACATCGAACCGCGCCAGTTCCGGGGGCGCTTCGATCGGACGGACCACCGCGGTGATCCCGAGGATGCCGATCGCATTGTAGATGTTGGACCCCACCACATTGCCGAAGGCCAGGTCGGAGCGGCCGCGGAGGGCGGCCATGGCGGAGGTCACGAGTTCCGGCAGGGAGGTCCCGACCGCCACGATGGTCAGCCCGATCAGGGTCTCGGGCATGCCCGACGCGCGTGCGACTTCGATGGCCCCCTCCACGAGCAGCCGCGCGCCCAGCACCGTCAGGACGATCCCGCCGACGGCCATGAGCAGCCCGGGCAGCACCCGGGGCCGGGACGGCAGGGCGGCTTCGGCCTGGTCCCCGATCCGGCCCGCCTCGGCGTCGCCCGGCGGCGCCCGCCGCTCCTGCAGCCAGCCGACGACCACATAGGCGGCCAGGCCGGCCAGGAACACCCACCCCATGGGCGGCGTCAGCCGGCCGTACAGCACGGCGCCGGCCGCGGCCAGAGTGGCCAGGGCGAGCATGGGGCCGTCGCGACGGAAGGCGGCGGGATGGAAGACGACGGGGCGGATCAGGGCGGCGACGCCCAGGATCAGCAGGACGTTGGCGATGTTCGACCCGACCACATTGCCGACCGCGATGCCCGGCGAGCCGACCGACGCGGCCTGCAGGCTGGTGACGAGTTCGGGCGTGGAGGTGCCGAATCCCACCAGGGTCAGGCCGATCAGGAGCGGACTGACGCCGAGGGCGCGCGCGGCTCCGACCGAGCCGCGGACCAGGGTCTCGCCCCCCGCACCAAGCAGCACCAGGCCGCCGGCGATCAGCCAGACCGGATCCATCGCGTCCCTCCCGGCGGCAGAATGGAGCAGGACCGCGCCGGCGAACAGCGGTCTGCGGGCAATCGGCGGGCTTCGTGATTGTGGGACCGCCCGCTATGCTGGCGTGACGACGGGAGGGGACCCATGACCGTACGCACCCTGATGCTCGGCGCCGCCGCGCTGACGGCCTTCGCCTGGACCGCGGCCACCGCCCAGGACCCGCAGGGCTACCTGCCCAAGGGCTCGATCGACGCCGTGACGGTGGTGGGCCCGCCGCCGGCGGCGAGTTCGGCCGCGGAGGCGGCGGACAAGGCGGCC
>DASPLM010000265.1:0-6347 GCA_035627575.1 Caulobacteraceae bacterium
CCAAGCCTACTCCTCCTCGGTCCCGTCGCCCTTGAGGCGGCGCACCTGGGCCCCGCAGGCGCCCAGCTTCTCCTCCAGGCGCTCGAAGCCGCGGTCGAGGTGGTAGACGCGGCTGACCACGGTCTCGCCCTTGGCCGCCAGGCCGGCGATGACCAGGCTGACCGAGGCGCGCAGGTCGGTGGCCATGACCTCGGCCCCGTTCAGCCGCTCGACGCCCGTGACCCGGGCCTCGCCGCCGTGGACCGAGATCTCTGCCCCCAGCCGCGCCAGCTCGGGCGCGTGCATGAACCGGTTCTCGAAGATGGTCTCGCGGATGACGCTCTCCCCCTGCGCCATCGTCATGAGGGCCATGAACTGGGCCTGCAGGTCGGTGGCGAAGCCGGGGTAGACCTCGGTGGTCAGGTCGACGGCCTTCAGCCGCTTCTCGTCGCGCACGATGAGGACGCTGTCCTCGCCCTCGGTCACCTCGACGCCGGCCTCGCGCATCCTGTCCCAGAGCGCGGCGAGGAAGTTCGAGCGCGTCTTCGTCACCCGCACCTTGCCGCCGGCCATGGCGGCGGCGAGCGCATAGGTGCCGGTCTCGATGCGGTCGGGGATCACCGGCCAGGTCGCACCGTGCAGGCGGGTGACGCCGGTGATGGTGATGACCGGCGAGCCGGCGCCCTCGATCTTGGCGCCCATGGCGTTCAGGCACAGCGCCAGGTCCTCGATCTCCGGCTCCTGGGCCACGTTGTGCAGCACCGTCACGCCCTCGGACACGGCGGCGGCCAGCAGGGCGTGCTCGGTGGCGCCCACGGACACGAACGGGAAGGCGATCTCGGCCCCGCGCAGGCCTCGCGGCGCGGTGGCGTAGACGTAGCCCTCGTGCATGTCGATCGAGGCGCCCAGCTGTTCCAGCGCCTTCAGGTGCAGGTCCACGGGACGCGCGCCGATGGTGCAGCCGCCGGGCAGGCTCACCTTGGCGTGGCCGGTGCGCGCCAGCAGCGGCCCCAGCACGTTGAACGACGCCCGCATCTGGCGCACCAGGTCGTAGGGCGCGAACGAGCTGACCACCTCGGCGCCGTGCAGCAGGCTCTCGGGGCCGTCCGGGCCGTCGGTCTCGGTGATCTCCACCCCCAGCCGGCGCAGCAGCTTGCCCAGGAACCGGGTGTCGGCCAGACGCGGCATGTTGGTGAGCCGCAGGGGCTCGGCGGTGAGCAGGCTGGCGGCCATCAGCTTGATGGCCGAGTTCTTGGCGCCGCTGATCGGGATTTCGCCCTCGAGCCGCGCGCCGCCTTCGATGGCGATGCGGTCCATTCCGCTCCTTGCGAGGGCGCTCGGCCCCTGGAAATTGAGCCGGGTATCTAGCGCGGCGTCACTGCCCCGCGAAAGGGGTCAATCTTCGCCGCCCCGAGGTTTCCGCGCGGGCGCCGGCGCGGCCTTGCGCCGCCGCAGGTTGGCGCGCAGGGCCGCGGCCAGTTGCGCCTCGCGGCGCGCCTTCTCCGAGAGGGGTTTGGGCGGGTTGTCGTCGCTGCTGCTCACGCCCACGAATTCGCGCCGGTGCGACACGCGCGTCAAGCGGCGAGATTTCCTCTTCCCGTGCCGACCGACATTCGCTATCAGGCGCCCTCCTTAGTCGCCGCCGTAGCTCAGTGGTAGAGCGCATCCTTGGTAAGGCTGAGGTCGGCAGTTCAATCCTGCCCGGCGGCACCATCGAGGCCCGGACCTGTTGAGGGTCCGGGCCTCGTCCATTTTCGACATGCTAGATTGCGCCCGTGCCCGCTGAACTGCGGCCTGCCTCGTCGAGAGGAAGCGCGACGTGCTCTTCAGATTATTCCGGATTGATCAGTATTTGCGCGAAGCCCGCCGCTTGGCGGCTGAGGCCCGCGACGAAGAAGCGTTAGCCGCAGTTGATCGCGCGTTCGGCATGCTTGGCGCCGACAGCGCGACGCCGCTCACTCCACCTGTCATGAACCTTTTCTGCGCCAGCGAGGCGTGTCAAGGACGAGCCCCCCTTATCGGGGCCTCGCCGCTCCGCGGCGCGCGAAGAGCGCGTCCTTGAGACGCCTCACCGCCGGAGCCAGTGTCCACCAAGAGAAGAATGGCAAGGTCGGTCCTGACGGACCCTTTCAAAGCCAGGATGCGCGCCCGCCCCAGCCGTCACTCCAAGGACAAGCCCTGGAGTGGCGATCCTCTTCTCCCTCCACCTCGATGGAGGAGGGTTCACTTTGCACCGGTCGACATCCGGGGGCTACGACCGCTCCACCTGCCCCTCCACATAGGCCTGCTGGCGGTCCAGCAGCCCGCTCCAGCCGGTGACGTGGCTGTCGCGGCGCTCGCGCGTTGCCAGCGAGGTCTGGTGGAAGGTCTGGATGGTCTGGTCGTGGGCTTCGGCGAAGGTGATGGTCACCGTGGTCTCGACGCCGGGGGCCGGGCCCTGCTCCCAGACGAAGGTGAAGACGATGCGGCGGTCGCGGTCGATCTCGCGGTAGACGCCGTGCTGCCACTGCTCGCCATGGGCGGGCGAGGCGAAGCAGGCGCGCCAGGCGCCGCCTTCGCGGAAATCGTGGACGAAGTGGGTGCACTGGAAGCCCTTGGGGGCCCACCAGTGGGTGCGGTGGACCTCGTCCTCCCACATGCGGAAGACCAGGGGGATCGGTGCGTCGAAGGCGCGGACGATCAGCAGTTCGTCGTCGCGCAGGGGCATGCCCGGATCGCGGACGCCCTCGCGCGCGGCGTCAGTTCTTGGGTCCATCGGGTTTCCCTTTCGTGAGCGTCGCCAGATAGGCGTCCATCCTGTCGAAGCTGCCTTCCCAGAAGCGGCGGTAGGCGGCCAGCCAGCCATCCAGGTCCTTCAGCGGTCCGGCCTCGAGCTGGCAGGGCCGCCACTGGGCTTCCCGGCCGCGCGAGATCAGGCCCGCCGCCTCCAGCACCTTCAGGTGCCGCGACACGGCGGGCAGGCTGATATCGAAGGGCTCGGCCAGTTCGTTGACGGTCGCGGTCCCCTGCGCGAGCCGCGCCAGGATCGCGCGGCGCGTGGGGTCGGCCAGGGCCGAGAGGGTGGCGCTCAGGCGGTCGTCGGCAGGCTGCATCACGCGGGTCCCGGGTCGTTCGTCGTCATCGCCAAAGCAACTCCAGTCGCCGCAGCCACGGCGAGAGGTGGAAGGCGCTCATCAACAGGTACATGACGACCATGCCGTCGAACGGCCAGGGGCCGCCGGACCCGCACAGGGTAGCCAGCGGCCCGCCGCCCGCAAGCGCCGTGACCAGGGCCATGGCCGCGAAGGTGGGGGCCGCCGCCAGGGCGAGCCACTCCGCAGCCGCGGACGGCGCCCGGTTCACGCCTTCTCCGCCGCGCTCGCCGCCCGGAACGCCGCCTCCCCGGCGTCGGAGATCTGGACCCAGACCGGATCCGGCGCGGCGTCCGGAACGTAGCTGTCGTGCCAGTTCCACCACTTGTAGGTCGGCGTCTGCGGATAGCCTTCCGGCGAATCCTCCCAGACCTCCTGGCGGCCGAGCGCCGTGAGGTCGAGGTAGCTCCACACGGTGCCCACCGCCTCGTCGCCGCGGTTGTTGATGAAGTAGGTGCGGAACACCCGGTCGCCCTCGCGGAAGAACATGTTGTGCCCGTGCCACTCGCCCACGCCGAAGTCGGCGTCGAAGCTGTCGGTCAGGGAATACCAGGGCATGTCCCAGCCCATCTTCGCCTTCAGGCGTTCGATGTCCGGGTAGGGCGCACGCGAGATGAAGGCCAGGGTCGTGTCGCGCGCGTTCAGGTGCGCCAGGTGGCTGACCTGGTCGGCGACCAGCGAACAGCCGCGGCAGCCGTAGTCGGGCCAGCCGTGCACGCCGGGCTCGAAGAAGGCGCGGTAGAGGATGAGCTGCCGCCGGCCTTCGAACAGGTCGACCAGGCTGACCCGCCCGTTGGGGCCGTCGAAGGCGTAGTCGCCCTTCACCTCCATCCACGGCATGCGCCGGCGCTCGGCGGCCAGGGCGTCGCCTGCCCGGGTGTGGGCCTTCTCCTTCACCAGCATCTGCTGGCGAGCCGCTTCCCAGTCCTGGGGCGAGACGATCGGGGGCGTCTGCATGGCCTGATCCTTCCGTGCTAACTTGTGTTGTCGGTTAAATAACCTGATTGTTAAATAGACGGGACAGCGCCGCTGTCAACGGCCTGGATGGATTTTCGTGGCCTAGGCGCGCGTCAGCCGGGTCATCAGCACCTCGCGGCGCAGGGCGAACCCGAGCGTCTCGTACAGGGCGATCGCGCCCGTGTTGCTGGCATAGGCATGCAGGAACGGCGTCTCGCCGCGATCCAGGATGCGGCCCGCGACCAGCCGCATCAGGGCGCCGGCGTAGCCGCGACCGCGGTGGTCGGGATGGGTGCAGACGCCGCTGACCTCGGTGTGGCCGTCCGGCTTCATGCGCTCGCCGGCCATGGCGACGATCCGGCCGTCCTCCTTCACGCCGAAGAAGTCGCCGAGCTGGTGGGTGCGCTCGAAGAACGGGCCGGGCTGGGTGAGCGTGGCCAGGGCCAGCATCTCGGGCCCGTCGGCGTCGCTCAGGGGGACCATGTCGAAGGCCGGCGCAGGCGCGGGCGTCAGGCGCTCGGCCGTCATCTGCACGCCCAGGTCCCGGGAGTGGACCGCCACGCCCGGCGCGCCGGACGGGGCGTCCGGCTGCAGCATGGCCACGTCGCCGTGGGCGGCGACCAGCCGGCCGAGCCCGTGCATGCTGGTGGCCGACCCGTCCTTTACCGCCGCGAACACGGCGTAGGCGGGGTCGTACCGCCGCGCGCCGCCCTCCACGATGGCGATGGAGGCCTGGCGGCCGGTCAGGGCGGACCAGACGGCGTGGTCGAGGGGATGGATGTCGCTCATGGGCGTAGCCATAGCGCGGCCGGGGGCTCCGCGTCCCGGGCGCAAGCCAGGCGGTCCACGCCCGCTCAGCGAGTCTTCCCCGCCGCCTCCAGCTCCGCCAGCACCGTCGCGACCGCGTCGACGATGGCCTTGGGGTCGTCGAGTTCGATGTTGTGGTTGGTGTTGGGCACCACTCGCTGGCGGCCCCTGCGCGAGAGGGCGGCGGTCTCGGTGTGCAGCGCCACGATCTGGGTCTGGGATGCCGCGTCGAGCGGGTCCTCGGGATCGAAGTTGCCATGGGTGAGCACGACCATCGGCTTGTCCCCGAACGCGCCGGGGCGGAACAGCCCGGCGTAGATGGGGTCGCCGCGGGTGTCGCCGTAGATGCTGTTCAGGATCTCAGAGGCCTGGGCGGCCTGATAGGCCTGACCGACCTGGATGCGCTGCCGTTCGGCAGCCACCACGTCGCCCATCTGGGTGCGGACCGGGTCCGAACAGCGGCGGTAGGTCAGGGACGCGGGATCGAGCGGACCCTCGCGGGATGCCTCCGCGCAGCGGCGATAGCGCTCCAGCAGGAAGGTCCCGAAGGCCTGGTCGAGCAGTTCCGCACGGGCCATGAACCCGGCGCCGAACTTCTTCGTCATCATGATGCGGGTCCGGTCGGCCGCGCGCTCCTCGGACGGATCCACCAGCACCAGGCCGGCGACGTCGTCGGGATAGAGCGCCGCGTAAAGCTTGACGTTGAAGCCGCCCAGCGAATGGCCGACCAGCACCAGCGGCCGGGGCAGCTTGGCCGCCACGATCAGGGCGTGCATGTCCTCGACGATGGCGACCGGCGTGCGCGGCAGCATCGCCGGATCGCTGTAGCCGAGGCCGGCGCGGTCGTAGGCGCAGGCGCGGGCGCCCTTGGCCACCTCGGGCTGGACCAGCGACCAGATCACCGACCAGTCGCTGCCGCCCGAATCGAACAGCACGGTGCGCTCGCCAGAGCCCATGCATACCAGGTTCAGCTTCCGCCCCCCGCCGATGTCGACGAGCTCGTGCGGACGCACGTACTCGCGCGCCAGCTCGGGCGAGAGGGTTGGCCCGGAAGCGGGCGGCGCGTCGGCCGCCGACCCCACCACCGGCGTCAGGGCAAGGCCGAGCACGGCGGCCAGAAGGGATCGGATCATGCGCGCAACTCCAGGGAGACCAGGGCGTCTTGGGCAGCATACGGCCAAGCTCGGCCGGGCCGCCATGGCTATCCGACGGCGATTGCAACCGAACCTGTCGTCCACCAGTTGCGAAAGCGGGGCAGTTCGTCCGGAGACCAACGCCATGACCACCTACAACGTCGGCTACCTGATCGGCAGCCTCGCCAAGGAGTCGATCAACCGCAAACTGGCCAGGGCGCTGATCCGCCTCGCCCCCGAGGGCCTGACGTTCAGCGAGATCCCCTTCGGCGACCTGCCGCTCTACAGCTACGACTACGACGCCGACTATCCGCCGGTCGCGCGCAGCTTCAAGGCGGCG
>DASPLM010000266.1:0-9380 GCA_035627575.1 Caulobacteraceae bacterium
CGCGTCGCCGGCCTGGATGATGACGGCCGAGATGGCGCCCGGGCCGATCAGCAGCGGCATGCCGAAGGGCACGATCAGGCGTTCGAAGCGCTTGCGGGCGTAGGCGCGGGTCTGGGCGCGGACGGCGGCGCGGGTGTCGCCCGGCAGCACGCCCTCGGGGGCCGGTGTCTCACCCGCGTCGGGGTCATTGAAATGGCTGATGAAGTCCGTGCGGGTCATGTCGAGGCCCAGCATGAAAAGCAGCACGCCGCCGGCGATGCGGAAGGCGGGCAGCGAGATGCCGAAGAACTCCAGCAGGGCTATGCCGCTGAGGTAGAACAGGGCCATGAACCCGGCCGCAAACAGGGCGATGTACAGCGCGATCGTACGCCGTTGCGCCGCCGTCGCCGTCACCGTGGCGGCGGCGAAGATCGGGATGTTGCCGATCGGGTCGGTCAGGGCGAACAGCGTCACGAAGAAGTTGACGCCCAGCTCCAGCAGGTCCATCCCAGCCCCTTAGCCCAAATCATCCAGTGTGCGAACGCGGCCAGCGTAACCGCGTCGCGCGCCCCTGCAACCGGAACCCTGCCATGATCGCCGACCCGCGCCTGATCGTCGCCCTGGACTACGACAGTTCCGACGCCGCGCGGCGGCTGGTCGAGCGGCTCGGCGGCAGCGTCTCCTTCTACAAGGTTGGCCTGACCCTGCTGGCCCGCGACGGCGGCGCCCTGGCCGCCGACCTGAAGGCGGCGGGCAAGGCGGTGTTCCAGGACTGGAAGCTGCACGACATCGGGGCCCAGGTCGAAGGCGCGGCCCGCTCGGTCGCGGCCGGGGCGGCGGACCTGCTCACGGTCCATGCCGAGCCGCAGGTCATGCGTGCGGCGGTGGCGGGACGGGGCGCCGCGGCGACGAAGCTGTTGGGCGTCACGGTGATGACGAGCCTGGCCGACGCCGACCTCGCCGAAATGGGCTACGGCTTCAAGGCCGCCGACCTGGTGGAGCGGCGGGTGCGCCAGGCGCTGGACTGCGGCGTCGACGGGGTGGTGTCGAGCCCGCTGGAGGCGGCGCGGGTGCGCGAGATCGCGGTCGAGGCGGGGCGCCCGGGCTTCCTGATCGTGACCCCGGGGGTGCGGCCCTCGGGCGCCTCGGCCGACGACCAGCAGCGCACAGCCACCCCTGCCGGCGCCCTGAAGGCCGGCGCCACCCACCTGGTGGTCGGCCGGCCGATCACCGCCGCATCCGATCCGGTCGCGGCGGTGCAGGCGATCGTCGGGGAAATGGCTTCGGTCTAGGAACGCCTAGCGGCAGCCGCAGCCGCCGCCCTTGCCGCCGCGGCGTCCGCCGCCGCGGGCGAAGGCGCCCGCCCGGGCTCCCGCGTAGGCGGAAGCCGAGGCGGAGGAGGTGGCGTAACCGCCTCCCCCGCCTCCGACCCAGACCGGCGGTCCCCCCTCCACACCGCCGGTCAGTCCCCCCGTGAAGAAGCTCGAGTCCAGGTGCAGGTCGCCAAGGTCCTGCCGGTAGCGGCTGGCGTAGCCATAATAGCTGCTGCGATCCCAGGCCGCCGCTTCCATCGTCCCCGTCGCCTCGTAGTAGGCCTCGGCGCGGCGCTGGTAGGCGAAGGGCGCGACGTAGAGCTCGACCTCGCCGCCCGAGGCGTAGGCGCCCCCGCCGGAGGCCGAGGACGAGCTGGCGTATGACGAGCTCGAATAGGACGAACTGGAGTAGGACGAACTGCTGCGGCTTCCGTAGCTGGAGCCGCCGGTGGCGCAGCACCGGCGCGCGGCGCTCGAGCCGGAATTGTAGTGCCCGCCCTGGTAGCCGCCCTGGTCGGCATAGCCCTGCTGGCTCCCATGGTCGCGGGTGTCCGCGTAGCCTTCGGCCGCGTAGGGCTCGTCGTACCCGGCCCCGTAATCGGCATCGGTGTACTCCTTCGGCTGCGGGTAGCCGTCGTCCGCCGGCTCGTGGGACACCGGCGCGTAGCCCGGGGGCAGACCGTACGGGTCGGCCTGGGCGAAGGCGGCCCCGGCGAGGGCGGAAAGGGCGACGGCCACGGCGAACGTGCGGAGCATGGGCGGATCCTGGGTGCGGCCCATAGCCGGCCGCATCGTTCACCCTACCCGCGCCAAGCGGGCGGCCGGACTCCTTGCGCCCGTTAAGGGAATGTTAACCCTGAACTTCCCGCGTCTGCGGTAGAGCTTTCAGAAATCGACCGCCATGCCCTTGCGCTCCCAGTCGCCGTAGCGGGTCGGCTCCGGCCCGCTCGGACCGCCGTCCTCGGGCGGCAGGGCGGCCTTCTTCGCCGCGTCGGCGCGGCGGGCGGCCGCCTCCTCGAGGGCGCGGCGCGCGGCCGGGGTCAGCGCCTTGCCGGGGGCCGCGTTCTCCACCTCGGGCACGGCCCGGGGCGCCTGCGGCGTCTGGTCAGTCATGGGAACCTCTTGAGCGTAGCGCGGGCGAGGGCCACATATCGGGACATCATGAACCACCTCAAGACCTTCATCCTGCTGGCCGGTCTGACGGCCCTGTTCGCCGGCGTCGGCTACCTGATCGGCGGCGCGCCGGGCATGCTGATCGCCATCGTGCTCGCGGGGGCCATGAACCTCGTCAGCTACTGGAACGCCGACAAGATCGTGCTGAAGATGTACCGGGCCCAGCCGGTGGACGAGAGCACCCCCGACCCGCGCCTGCGGGCCTACGTCACGGACGTATTCGCCCTGGCCGACCGGGCCGCCCTGCCGCGGCCGCGGGTCTACGTCATCGACAATGACCAGCCCAACGCCTTCGCCACCGGCCGCGACCCGCAGCATGCGGCGGTCGCCGCCACCACCGGCCTGCTGAGCCTGCTGGATCGCGAGGAGGTGCGCGGCGTCATGGCCCACGAGCTGGCGCACGTGAAGAACCGCGACACCCTGACCATGACCATCACGGCGACCATCGCCGGGGCCATCTCGGCGCTGGCCAATTTCGCACTGTTCTTCGGCGGCGGGAACCGCGACGACGAGGAGGGCGGCGGCGTCGGCATCGTCGGCGCCATCGCCATCTCGTTCCTGGCGCCCATGGCCGCCGCCCTGGTGCAGATGGCCATCAGCCGCTCCCGCGAATACGAGGCCGACCGCATCGGCGCGGAGATCGCCGGCGACCCGCACTCCCTGGCCCGCGCGCTGGAGAAGATCGAGCGCTACGCCCAGGGGCTGGTCAACGCCGACGCCCAGCGCAATCCGGCCACGGCGCACATGTTCATCATCAACCCGCTGGCCGGCCACGGCCGGGACAACCTGTTCTCGACTCACCCGGCCACCCACAACCGGGTGCGCCAGCTGATCGAGCTGGGGACGCGGATGGGCCTGCGGCCGCGGACCGGCAGCGCCGTGCCGCCGACCCTGGCCGCGGCCACGCCGTCGCCGGCCCCCGCGCCGCGACGGTCCGGCCCCTGGGGCTGAGGCTGCTGGGGCAGACCGCCCGCACAGGGCGACTATCCACAGCTTTGATGGACTGCGCTCGGGAAAGGCCAAGAGCTCCTAAGAGCGCCTGAGAGGCGGGTTCGCGCGCGGGCGTACAACACGAGTGCGTTGACAGCTGTCGAAAAGCCGGCCTCACTAATCTTCCCCTTCACACGGGCGCCTTTGTTTTCAATGGCGACCTGTGCTCATGGGAAATCCGCGCAAGAAGCAGTCGGCCTCGCAGACCCACCGGCTGCAAGTTCACTGTCATGGCAGGAAGCTGGGAGGGGATGCATCCGGCTGGGGCATTGTCGCCCTAGCGCTTCTGATTGCCTGGCACCGGCGGCCGCGCCTCATTCTCACGATCGTGCTGAGCGTCGCGGGCATGAATCTCTGGCAGCCGCTCCAGGTCCTTGTCGAACAGCTCGTCGCCGTCACAGCCGGCGTCAGCAAGGTCGAGTAGGTCCGATGGCGGCTGCAAGCACGGCAAAAAAAGACCGCCCTCCGGACCTCCGGGGGGCGGTTTTCGTATGCGGAGCCGGAGTCCCGCCGCGGCGGGAGGCGGCGTCAGGGCCGGCGTTGCGATCTCGCGCGAACGCGGACGGGAGCGCGGACCGGGGTGAGCGCGGCCAGCAGCGCCGTGGCGGCGAGGCCTGCAAGGACGGTGGTCACGATGATCATCGGTCTGCTCCCTTCGGGACGCCGGCGGATTGTTGTCCGCCTGTCCCTCAACATGGCGCCCGAAGGAGACGGGATCAACCCGGGCGCGGTTCGGTGGTCGTTTCTGTCGCGGTCAGCTCAGCAACCGGCCCTCCCGCCGAAGGGCCACGGTCAGGCGGCTGTCCTCCTCCGGCGTGAGCCGCAGGCGCAGGGCCGGGAAGATGTCGGTCTCCTCCAGCTGCATGTGCGTTTCCAGTTCGCGGCGCAGGGTCTTCATACGCTCGATCCAGCGAGAGTCGTCGGGCGGAATCTGGTCCAGGTCGTACAGGATCGCCTTCACGTCGGCGTGGTCGTCGACCAGGCTGTGCGCCTGCTCGGCCAGCTCCTCCAGCCGCAGCAGCGGGTAGAGGACGTTCTCCTCCTCGATGGCGTGACGCGTGAGGGCGACCTTGATCTTGCCCAGCAGCGCCGTGCGCCGCGCCGTCGCGGTCGACTTCGTGCCCTCCGCCCGCTCCACCAGGTCCAAGATCTCGAGGTGCTGGCCCTTGACCGTGTCCAGCCAGTCGCCGGCGAGGGGCTCGGCCGCCACCCGCAACCCGCGCGCGCCCATGCGCGCCGCGATTCCTGCGGCCACCCCGACGGCGGCCGCCGCGCCGGCGACGGCGAGCCCCGTGCGGGCCATGGGTTTCATGTGCTTCATCGCCTGGCGTTCCATTCCGCCCATACAATTCCCGCCCACGGCCCCGGTTCCGGGCGGAGCCGACGGCCAGCCCGGCCTTGTTCCCGCCGCGGAAATCGACCACTAGCGCGCCATGACGTCCCAGACCCCCGAAATCGCCGGCCCCGATGGTGGCGAAGAGCGGTCCGATCCCGGCCTGCCCGCCCGCATCGCCGCCATCGACCTGATGCGCGCGGCCACGGCGCGGCGCGGGGGGCTGGACGAGGCCCTGAACCTGCCCGCTTTCCGCAAGCTGAAGCCGCAGGAGCGCGCCTTCGCCCGGGCGTTGGCCATGGCCGTGCTGCGCAACCACGGCCGCATCGAGCGCGCGCTGGGCGCCAGGCTGGAGAAGCGGCCCAACCCCGACGTGATGGACCTGCTGCGCATCGGCGCGGCCCAGCTGCTGGCCATGGACACGCCCGACTTCGCCGCGGTCGCCACGACCGTGAAGCTGGCCGAGCGCGACGGGGGCACGCGGCCCTTCAAGGGCCTGATCAACGCGGTCCTGCGCGGCATGATCCGCGACGGGCTGAAGCCCACGCCCGCCGCGGCCAACGCGCCGGACTGGTTGTTCCAGCGCTGGAAGGCGGCCTACGGCGAGGCCCGCGCCGTCGCCATCGCCGCCACCATTCCCGTCGAGCCGCCGACCGACCTGACGCCGAAGGACCCCGCGAGGGCCGAGGCGCTCGCCGCGGTCCTGGAGGCGGAGGCCCTGCCCGGCGGCAGCCTGCGCGTGCATCGCAAGGGCGACGTGGCCGGCTGGCCCGGCTTCGACGACGGCTCCTGGTGGATCCAGGACGCCGCCGCGGCGGTCCCTGCGCGGCTCCTGGACGCCAAGCCTGCTGAGGCGGCGCTGGACATGTGCGCCGCTCCCGGCGGCAAGACGCTGCAACTGGCGGCCGCGGGCGCGACGGTCGTCGCGGTCGACCGTTCCGCCAGCCGGCTGAAGCGCCTGCACGAGAACCTGGCGCGCACGGGGCTCTCCGCCGAGGTGGTCACGGCAGACGCCGAGACCTGGGCCGACCCTCGCCAGTTCGACGCTGTCCTGCTGGACGCGCCCTGCACCTCGACCGGCACCTTCCGGCGGAACCCGGACGTGCTGTGGGCCACCGGCCCCGGCGACATCGGCAAGCTGGCCGACGTGCAGCACCGCCTCCTGGACGCCGCCGCGGCCCGGGTGAAGCCGGGCGGCCGGCTGGTCTACTGCGTCTGCTCGCTGGAGCGGGAGGAGGGCGAGACCCAGGCCCTGGCCTTCCTCAAGCGCCACCCGGAGTTCCGCACCGTTCCGGCCGAGCCGGGCGAGGGCGGCGCGCCCGAGGACGCCGTCACGCCCGAGGGCTGGCTGCGCATCCTGCCGTCCCAGTGGCGCGAGCGCGGCGGCCTCGACGGCTTCTTCGCCGCCCGGTTTGCAAAAGCGTGACCGTGCGCCGCCTTGCCCCGGCCTTCGTCGCGCCGTAAGTCCGGAGCCATGCCGACCTCGCCGCTGATCTGCCCCTCCATCCTGGCCAGCGACTTCGCGCGCCTGGGCCAGGAAATCGCCGCCATCGAGACCGCGGGCGCCGACTGGGTCCACGTCGACGTCATGGACGGCCACTTCGTGCCGAACATCACCATCGGCCCGGATGTGGTGAAGGCGCTGCGTCCGCACGCGAAAATTCCCTTCGACGTGCACCTGATGGTGGCGCCGGTGGACCCCTGGCTCGAGGCCTACCGCGACGCGGGGGCCGACTACCTGACCGTCCACCCCGAGAGCGGCCCGCACCTGCACCGGACGCTGAAGCGGATCCGCGAACTTGGCGCCAAGGCCGGCGTGGTGCTCAACCCCGCGACGCCGCTCAGCGTGCTGGACTGGGTGATCGAGGACGTCGACCTCGTGCTGATCATGTCGGTGAACCCCGGCTTCGGCGGCCAGGGCTTCATCCCCTCGTCGCTGCGCAAGATCGAGGCGGTGCGCGGCATGCTGGACCGCATCGGCTCGCCGGCGCACCTGCAGGTGGACGGCGGGGTCAACGCCGCCAACGCCCGGACGTGCGTGGACGCCGGCGCCACGGCGCTGGTCGCCGGCACCGCCGTGTTCAAGGGCGGGGCCGACGCCTACGCTGCCAACATCCGCGCCCTGAAGGGCGCCTGATCGGCGCCGCCGTGAGCGAAGACCTGCCCCTGCTGGGCCGACGCCCGCTGGTCCTGCCGCGCATGCTGTGGCTGCGCGCCATCGGCCGGCTGGCGGCGCGGCAGGCGGCGATCGAGAGCTTCGGCGCGCCCGGCTACGGTCTGACCCTGGCGTACCCAAGGACCGAAGGCTTCGCCGCCCAGCCGCGTGACTACCGCCCCATCGACGCCAACGCCGGGCGCGCCGCCCTGGGCGGCCGGTTCGTCTACGCCGGCAGCCTGCTGGACTGCCCGCCGCCGGCCGACCCGTTCAGCCGCGCCAGTCCGACCCGCAGCTTCGCCGTCGAACTGCACCGCTTCGCCTGGATGCCGCACCTTGTCGCCACCGGCGACCAGGGCGTGCACGAGGCGCTGCGCCTGACCCTGTCCTGGAAGGCCGTGTTCGGCCGGTGGAGCCCCTTCGCCTGGAGCCGCGAGACCCTGCCGCGACGGGTCTACAACCTGGCCTGCGCGGCGCGAAAGCTGTCCGCCGTCGCCGACGAGGCGCAGGGCCGGCTGCTGGCCGACCTGCTGGCCCGCCAGGCCCGCCACCTGCTGCGCCTGCCGGACTGCAAGGCCTGGGCGGCCGAGCACAACACCGCCGCCGCCATCGCCGGCGCCGCCTTGGGCGGCAAGGCCGGCGAGAAGCTGATGGTTCGCGCCATGCCGCGCCTGCGCCGCGCGCTGGAGAAGAGCGTCGCGCCCGACGGGTGCCACGCCTCCCGCAGCCCTGAGGCGGGCATGGAGCTGCTGTTCGACCTGCTGACGCTCGACGACGCCTTGCTGCAACGCGGCGAGGGGGCCCCGGTCGAGATCTCCCGCGCCATAGACCGCCTGACCCAGGCCACGCGCCTGTTCACCCTGGGGGACGGCCGGCTGGCCTGCTTCCAGGGCGGCGAGCCGTCGAACGCCGGGCGCGTCGCCGCCGCCCGCGCCCACGACGACGCCGACGGCGAGGTCCCGTCGGTGCTGCCCGACGGCCGCTACCAGCGGCTGCAGGGCCAGCTGCTGCAGGTGATCGCCGACGCGGGCCCTCCCGCGCGGGACGCCTACGCCGTTTCCGCCTGCGCCCAGCCCCTGGCCATCGAGGTGGTGTGCGGCAAGGACCGGCTGATCACCAACTCCGGCTGGACCGAGCGGGAACCCGACCGCCAGGCCTTCCGCCTGACCGCCGCCGGCTCGACCCTGACCCTGGCCGAGCATTCGGTGATGGAGCCGCTGCACGGGCCCCTGGCCAGGATTCTCGGCGCTCGCCTGGAGGGTCCGACCCTGAGGGTCGAGGCCCGGCGCCACGACACCGCCGACGCCCTGTGGGTCGAACTCGGCCATGACGGCTGGGTCCCGCGCTACGGCCTGATGCATGAGCGCCGCCTGTTCGTGGACGTTCGCGCCGACGAGCTGCGGGCGGAGGACCAGCTGGTCCCGGCCCCGGGCGCACGCCCGCGCACCCTGGCCGCGCCCTTCGCCGTGCGCTTCCACCTGCATCCGGGCGTGCAGGTGTCCCAGGCCCGTGACCGGCACAACGTGCTGCTGCGCGGCCCTTCCGGACGCGGCTGGTGGTTCCGCAGCGACGCCGCCGAGGTGGCGGTGGAGCCCTCGATCGTGTTCGAGAACGGCGTGTCGCGGAAGACCGCCCAGGTCGTGCTGCGCGGCGTGGCGCGCACCGACTCCACCACCCGCGTGCGCTGGAAGATCGCCCCCGCCGGCGCCCCCGGTGAAGGCGGGACGCCGGGCTGATCGCCGTCGAGCTTCCCCGCCGCCGCCCCGGATGCTAACCGGCGCGCGCCTCCTCCCATGCACGCCACGGACACTCCCCATGCCCGCCGCCCCGGACTTCCCGCCCCCGCCGAACCGCATCAAGCCGCGCCGCGCCCTGATTTCGGTCTCCAACAAGGCCGGGCTTGAGGACGCGGCCCGCACCCTGCACCGGCTGGACGTGGAGCTGATCTCTACCGGCGGCACCCGCGCCGCCATCGCCGCCGCCGGCCTGCCGGTGAAGGACATCAGCGAGGTCACGGGCTTCCCGGAGATGATGGACGGTCGGGTGAAGACCCTGCACCCCAAGGTGCACGGCGCTCTGCTGGGCGTGCGCGACGCCCGCGACCACGCCCGCGCCATGAGCGAGCACGGCATCGACGGCATCGACCTGGTGTGGATCGACCTCTACCCGTTCGAGCAGACGGTGGCGTCCGGCGGTTCCTACGACGCCTGCGTCGAGAACATCGACATCGGCGGCCCGGCCATGATCCGCTCGGCGGCCAAGAACCACGGCTACGTCGCGGTCTGCACCGAGCTGGCCGACCTGGAAGAGGTGCTGGCGGAGCTGAACGCCGGCGGCGCCACCACGCTGTCCCTGCGCAAGCGGCTGGCCGCCCGCGCCTACGCCCGCACGGCGGCCTACGATGCGGCCATCTCCAGCTGGTTCGCTGGAGCCCTCG
>DASPLM010000267.1:0-2241 GCA_035627575.1 Caulobacteraceae bacterium
CGGCGCGCCGCAAATCAACTGCTCGAACGATGGCCTGAAATCCTCCGCCCCGTCGAGATGGGAAATCAACGCCGCGCTACGGGAAGCGCCAGCCGACCACTGTGGGCCGGCGAGCGCGCCTCTTCGGCAATCGCAAGTTGCATAGAAAGAAACCGTGAGTTTTCCGTCGCCTATGCGTCGTCTTGCAGCGACGAAACGGGAGTTTTTGCGGATGCGTCGCCAAGGCCCCGCTGTTAGTGTTCATCGATTTTCAATGTCGGCGCGGCGCGCGCCGCCGGGAAAGTTCGGTTGAAGTCGGATCGGGGTCCGACCTCACCGTATGCCTTACGGTAGCGCTTTGGGGGCGTGGGTGCAGTTCAGACCGAGCCGGGCGCGTCCGATCCCGCATAGCTGCACGATGGCCTGCGCCACGCGCGCGTCCCGTCGCCGCCGCCCATGGCCGGCCTCGTCCCCGATCCTGATCCCGCTCGTTTCGGAGTCTTCCCATGGCTGACATCAACGGCACGTCGTTCGACGACTACCTGGAAGGCACCGAGGCCGCGGACGTCATCAACGGCGGAGCCGGCGGCGACTGGCTGTATGGCTATGCGGGCGCTGACACGATCGATGGCGGCGAGGGCGACGATTACATTCGCGGCGGCGTTGGCGCGGACACCATCACGGGCGGCGCCGGCGACGACACCGTCAGCAGTGGATATGACGAGGAGACGGCGGGTTTCGACGTCCTGCTCGACGGGGGCGAGGGGGCCGACCATCTGATCCTGGACCGCCAGCTGAACGTCGCGCTGAACCTGAACTTCAGCAATCCGGCGGTCGACCAGAACGCCGGCGGCACCATCATCCGCAACTTCGAACAGGTCGACATCTACGGTAGCAGCCTAGCCGACAGTGTCACCGGCGGTGCACTCGACGATTATCTCTGGGGCTGGCAGGGCAACGACACGCTTAACGGGGGCGCCGGCAATGACCGCATCGACGGCGGTTCGGGCAACGACTCCCTCTCGGGCGGCGACGGCGACGACCAGATCTGGAGCTACTCTTATACCGGCACGGTGGATCGAGACACGTTGATCGACGGCGGGGCGGGCACGGACTGGGCGCTGATCTCCAAGTCGCTCAGCACCGTCGCCAACACCCTGAACATCTCGAACTCGGCAATCAGCTACACCGTTGACGGCACGGTCATCCGCAACATCGAGCAGATCGAGTACTACGGCGGCTCGAACGTCGATACGATCACCGGCGGCGCCCTCGCCGACAAGATCTGGGGGCGGGGCGGCAATGACGTGCTCAACGGAGGCGGCGGGGACGACTATCTCGACGGGGAGGACGGCGCCGACGCCCTGCAGGGCGGAGCGGGCGCCGACGCACTCTGGGGCGGGGCGGGCAACGACACGCTGAGCGGGGGAGACGACAACGACACCGTCGTCGGCGAGGAAGGCGACGACACGCTCGATGGCGGCGCCGGCGACGACATCCTGCACGGCGCGGTCGGCAACGACACGATCGCAGGCGGCGACGGGACCGACGAGGTCAGCGGCCAGGAAGGCCGCGACAGCCTCTCCGGCGGCGGCGGGAACGACCTGATCTACAGCACCAACTACGCCGACGGCCTGCGCGACAGCCTCGTCGACGGCGGAGACGGAATCGACCGCGGCGTGTTCGGGCGTGCTGACACGACGGCGGCGATCAACTTCAACCTGTCCGTGGCCGGCGACCAGACGATCGACGGGACGACCGTCCGCAACATCGAGGCGGTGAACCTCTTCGCCGGATCGGGCGCCGACAACATCACGGGCGGCGCCTACGCCGACCGCCTGGAGGGGGGCGGCGGCGGCGACATCCTGACGGGCGGCGGCGGCGGCGATATCATCCTGGGGCAGGACGGAAACGATACCGTCGACGGGGGCGAGGGCGAGGACGAGCTCGATGGCGGCGCGGGCGCCGACTCGATCATGGGCGGCTCCGACAGCGATCGCCTGGACGGCGGACTGGGCGTCGATTCCCTGTCCGGCGGCGACGGCAATGACGCCATCACCAGCTGGGACGTCGCGGGCGAGGCCAACGACAGCCTGGTGGACGGCGGCGCAGGCCTGGACTCCGCGTCCTTCGACCGACGGCTCAGCACAGCGGCCATCACGTTCGACATCAGCAATTCGGCCGTGGACCAGAACGTCGGCGGCACGATCGTGCGCGGGATCGAACTCATCTATTATTACGGCGGCTCGGACGTCGATACGA
>DASPLM010000268.1:0-3903 GCA_035627575.1 Caulobacteraceae bacterium
GGGCAGACGATCTAGGCGTGGCGGAGCGACCTCGCTCCTTCGACAAGCTCAGGATGAGGTCGAACAGGGCGGCAGTCGAAATCCTGATCCTGAGCCTGTCGAAGGACGAGGATTTCGGACCCTACCCCCGGAATGTCCCGCTCACGAGGCGGCCGTCGCGTTCGATGGTCACCCGCCATATCCGCGCGCCGGCCTGGAGCACGCGCTGGAGCTCCGTCGTGCTGCCGATCTCGACGCCGTTGATCTCGCGCACGATGTCGCCCGAGCGGAAGCCGGCGGCGGCGGCGTAGTTGCGGCCTGGCTTGGTGATGATCACACCACGGCCGGCGAACGGGTCGGCGCCCAGTTCGTCGGCGACCGCGGGCGACAGGTTCACCACCGTGGCGCCGGTCAGCGGGTGCGCGCCCTGCAGCAGGCGCTCCTCGCGGGCCGGACTGGCCGGCGGCGGCTCAAGGCGGGCCCGGACCGTCTGGGCCTTGCCGTCGCGCAGGATGCGCAGTTCGACCGTCTCACCCGGGCGGTTGGTGGCGACGCGGTAGTTCAGGCCGGCGGCATTGTCGACGACGGCGCCGTCCACCGCGGTGATCACGTCCCCCTCGCGCAGGCCGGCGCGGGCGGCGGGGCTGCCCGGATAGAGGCTGGACACCAGCACGCCCTCGGGCCGGCTGAGACCCAGGCTGCGGGCGAGGTCGCTGGTGACCGTGTCGGTCTTGGCCCCCAGCCACGGGCGCACGACCACTTGGCCGCCGCCCACGGCGGTCTCGACGACGCGGCGGACCATGGCCGCGGGAATGGCGAAGCTGACGCCGCTGGAAGTCCCCGAACGCGACAGGATGAAGGTCGGCACGCCGATCAGGTCGCCGTCCATGTCCACCAGCGCTCCGCCGGAGTTGCCCGGGTTCACGGAGGCGTCGGTCTGGATGAAGGCGGAGGCGTCGAGCCCGTTCGGGTCGGCAGTGCGGTTCAGGGCGGAGATGATGCCGTTGGTGACGGTCTGGCCCACCCCGAACGGATTGCCGATGGCCAGCACCAGGTCGCCGACCTCCAGTTCCTCGCGGTCGTCGATCGGCAGCACCGGCAGGCGCTCGCTGCCGGGATCGATCTTGAGCACGGCGAGGTCGGTGCGCGGGTCGGCCAGCAGCACCTTGGCGGGGAACTCGCGCCGGTCGGCCAGCACCACCATGAACTCCTGGCCGCCCTGAACCACGTGGTTGTTGGTCACGACCACGCCGTCGGCGCGGACGATCACCCCCGACCCCAGCGACTGCTGCACGCGGGCCTGGGGCACGCCCCCGCCGAACATCTCGAAGAAGGGGTCGCGCTGGCGCACGAGGCGGCGCGCGTAGACGTTCACCACCGCCGGTCCGGCGCGCTTGGCCACCGGGGCGAAGGAGGTCTTCATCGACTGTACGTCCGCCGGGGCGCGGCGGCTGGGCTCCTGCAGCTGCTCCTGGGCGCGGCTTTCGCCCGCGGGCGCGTTGCAGGCCGCCAGGGCGGCGATGGCCGGAAGGATGAGGCGCGTGATCTTGTTCATGACCGCTCGAGATGGGGACAGGGCGGCAAGACCTCAACCGATGTTTTGGACCGGATCAAGGCGCTGCTTTTCCAAGGCGCAATCCGAGCGACAACGCCCTACGGCGCGGCTTGTTGCGCCGCCTCTTCGGCGGCTTCCGCCTTCGTCGCCGCCCGGGTCACCCGCCAGGCCAGGACAGTCGCGCCGATCAGTAGCAGGCCGGCCAGCAGGAACGGCGCGCCGGGCTGGCCAAGGTGCGCGTACTCGCCCACCGCCATGGCGTAGACGCCGCCCAGCACGAGCGGCGAGATCATGCCTGCGATGGAGACGAGGCTCATGTTGGCGCCCTGCAGCTGGCCCTGCTCCGAGCCGGAGACGCGGCGCGTCATCAGCGACTGGGCCGTCGGCATGGCGAGGCCCCACAGCGCCGTGGGTATCATGGCCAGGGCGAACACCCAGCCGAGACTGGCGAAGCCCATGACCACGAGGCCGACCCCGCCGGCCGAGAGGCCCAGCACCAGGGTCCAGCGGTCGCCCAGCCGCTTCACCACCGGCCCCACCACCGCGCCCTGGACGATGATGTCCAGCACGCCCGAGAAGGCCAGCAGGGCCCCGACCTGCCACGGCCCCCAGTCGTAGCGGTACATGGCGTAGAGCACGAACACCGCGTGGAAGACGTAGTGGCCGAAGTGCATGAGGAAGCCGGTCATGGCCAGGCCGAACAGCTCCGGGTGCCGGCGCAGCAGGATCAGCGAGCCAACGGGGTTGGCGCGGGCCCACGAGAAGTCCATCCGCTGCTCCTTCGGCAGGGACTCGGGCAGGACGAACAGGCCATAGAGGAAGGCGATGGCGCTCAACGCGCCCGCCGCCCAGAACGGTGCGCGCGGGCCCAGCTCGCCGAACAACCCGCCCAGCAGCGGCCCCAGCACGAAGCCGGCGCTGAACGCCGCCCCGATCAGGCCGTAGGCGCGGGCGCGCCGCTCCTCGGGCGTGATGTCAGCCATGTAGGCGTAGGCGACGGTGAAGCTCGAGGTGGTGATCCCGGAGATGATCCGCCCCACCAGCAGCCACCACAAGTCGGGAGCGAGCGCCATGATGACGTAGTCGATGGCCAGTCCCGCCGCCGAGACGAGGATCACCGGCCGTCGGCCGATCTTGTCCGACAGCGAGCCGATGATCGGCGAGGCGATCAGCTGCATCAGGCACCAGACCGCCACGAAGCCGCCGTTGATCAGGCCGGCCCGCGAGTCCGAGCCGGCGTACTGCTCGATCAGGCTCGGCAGCACGGGGATGATGATTCCCAGCGCCATCACGTCCAGCATCGCCGTCACGAGGATGAAAGCGATGGCGGCGCGGCGAGGTTCGGTGGGGGCGGCGGCGGTCATTACAGGGAGCTGGAATCCGGAGGAGCGGCGTTATCCATGGCCGCGCCGAGCGAGGCAAGCTGCGAGCGCCACCATTCCGCCTCCCGCATCTGGAAGGCGTCCAGCGGGAAGCCGTGGCGGGCCGCGTTCTCCCGCGGGATCGCGTCCCAGCCGGCGTGTTCGACGGTGATGCGCGTCTCCTCGCCTACGGCCTCGAAGCGGACCTCGACCGTGGTCTCCACCTCCGGCGGGAACCAGGCGCAACGCCAGCCGAACACCAGCCGCTCGCCCGGCGCCCAGACGTGGATGCGGCCGATCTCGAACACCTTGCCGCCGGGCAGGGTCTCGACGAAGCGCCCGCCCTCCCCCGGCTCGAACGACATCACGCCGGGGCTGCGCGGGGTGAAGTTGAACAGGCCGTTCGGCTTCCACCACAGGGCCGTCTCGCGGGTGAAGACGTCAAAGGCGCGGGCCGGGTCCGCCTTCACCCGCAGGGCGACGAGGACGCGGGAGGTCACGCGTCGCGCTCGAGGTGGGCCTTGTAGGCGGCCAGTTGCTCGCTCCACAGCCGCTCGGCCCGCTCCAGCCACTCCTTAAGGTCGTTCATGGCGTCGGGCCTCAGGGCGTAGACGCGGACGCGCGCGTCGTAGTCGACGTGCGGCTCCGGGCGGGTCTCGAAGATGAGCTGCGCGTCGCGCAGGGTCTTCAGGTGCCGGCTCATGGCAGGCGGGCTCAGGCCCAGTTCGCGCGCCAGTTCGCCGGCGGGCCGGGGCCGCTCGCCCAGCAGCTCCACCGCCCGGCGCCGGTGCGGGTCCGCCATGGCCGCGAAGGTGCGGTCGATGTCGGCCGCCCGCCTCACGCCCATTCACCACTCTCGATCTTCAGGCCCGAGGCCTTCTCGGCGTCGGCGCGGCTGACGTCGCGGACCGCCTGGCTGAAGCTCCACATGTGGCCCTCGAGATCTCGTGCGCGATAGCTGCGGTCGCCGTAGAACTGGTCCTGCGGCTCCATCAGTATCTCGGCGCC
>DASPLM010000269.1:0-2683 GCA_035627575.1 Caulobacteraceae bacterium
GGCCATGTTCCTGCCGGGCGGCTGGCTGCGCACGCGCGACGTGGGCCGGTTCGACGCCGAGGGCTTCCTGCACCTGGTCGACCGCACCTCGGACATGATCGTGTCGGGCGGCTACAACGTCTATCCGCGCGAGGTGGAGGACGTGCTGAGCGCCCACCCGGCCGTGCGCGAGGTCGCCGTGGTCGGCCTGCCCGACGACCGCTGGGGCGAGCAGGTCACCGCCTTCGTCGCCCTGCGCCCCGATACAGCGGCGACCGAGGCCGAGCTGTGCGCCTTCGCCCGCGAGGGCCTGGCCGACTACAAGTCGCCCAAGGCCGTGCGCTTCGTCGACGAGATTCCCAAGAGCGCGGTGGGCAAGCCCCTGCGCCGGGCCCTGCGCGACCCCTTCTGGGTCGGGCGCGAGCGAAAGATCTGATCATGGCCAGGGTGCTGACGGCCAAGGACGGCCACGTCTGGACCGTGACCATCAACCGCCCCGAGGCCCGCAACGCGGTCGATCCCGAAACGGCCGACGCCCTGCGGGCGGCCTTCGACGCCTTCGAGGCGGACACCGAGGCGCGGGTCGCGGTCCTCACCGGCGCCGGCCGGACCTTCTGTTCGGGCTTCGACCTGAAGCGGGTGGCGGACGTGGGCGACTACGACCCCGCCGCGCGGGGGCCGATGGGGCCGACGCGGGATGCGCTGACCAAGCCGGTGATCGCCGCCGTCGAGGGGCATGCGGTGGCCGGCGGGCTGGAGCTGGCGCTGTGGTGCGACCTGCGCGTGGCCTCGCGCACGGCCGTGTTCGGGGTGTTCTGCCGCCGCTGGGGCGTGCCGCTCATCGACGGCGGCACGGTGCGGCTGCCGCGCATCATCGGCCAGGGCCGGGCGCTGGACATGATCCTGACGGGCCGGCCGGTGGACGCCGAGGAGGCGCTGATCTGGGGGCTGATCGACCGGCTGTTCGCCGAGGGCCAGGCCCTGCCCCGGGCCCAGCAGCTGGCCCACGAGATCGCCGCCTTCCCGCAGCTCTGCCTGAAGGCCGACCGCGCCTCGGCGCTGGACCAGTGGAGTCTGCCGCCGGACGCCGCCCTGCGCCGGGAGGCCGAGGGCGGGGCGATCCCGCTGCGGGAGGAGGCCGTGACCGGCGCCGCCCGCTTCAGGGGAGGCGCCGGTCGTGGCGGGACGTTCATGCCCTAGATGAAGAAGAAGTCGAAGTCGTCCATCTGGCCAGCCTCGTTCTCGACCACGATCACCGAGCCGTCCGGGAACACCACCTCGGCGTCGTCGCCATTGATCGTGTTGATGACGAGGTTGCTGAAGCTCCAGCCCAGGCCGTCGACGATGATGATGTCGTCCCCGTCGATGAAATCGGTGATGGTGTCCCGTCCGAAATTGAAGCTGTCGACCCAGAACAGGTCGCCGCCCGCGCCGCCGGTCAGGATGTCGTCGCCGGCGTCACCCCAGAGGTTGTCGGAGTCGCCGCCCCCCAGCAGGGTGTCGCGGCCGTCCCCGCCGCGCAGCAGGTCGCCGTCCGCCCCGCCATCGATCAGGTCGGTGCCGGTTCCGCCGTCGATCACGTCAATACCGGCTCCGCCATAGAGGCGATCGCGGTTGGCGCCGCCCTCGATGTTGTCGTCGCCGTCGTCGCCGTAGATCCGGTCGTTGTTGGCGTCGCCGAACATCATGTCCGCGTCGGCGCCGCCGTAAAGGGTGTCGTCGCCGGCGCCGCCGAAGATCGAGTCGTCGCCGCCGTCCCCGTAGAGCAGATCGTTCTCGCCGTCCCCGTACAGGGAGTCGATGTCGTCGCCGCCGCGGATGAGGTCGACGCCTGCGCCGCCCTCGATGTAGTCCTGACCTGCTTCGCCGTAGAGCCGGTCGTCGCCGTTCGCGCCGAAGATCTGGTCATTGTCGGCGCCGCCGAAACCATCGTCGTCGCCCGTGCCGCCATCAAGGAAGTCGGCGCCGATCCCGCCCAGCAGGGCATCGTTGTCGCTGTCGCCGTTCAGCGTGTCGTCGCCGGCGTCGCCGATCAGGGTGTCGTCGCCATCGCCGCCGGCGATCTCGTCCACGCCGTCGCCGCCCCGGGACCGATCGGCCCCGTCGCCGCTGAGGATGGTGTCATCGCCGCCGCCGCCGTCGAGGAAGTCGTCGCCGAGGTGGCCGTCCAGGGCGTCCGCGCCGAGGCCGCCCTGAAGGATGTCGTTGCCGCCCCCACCCAGCAGTTCGTTCGCGCCATCCGTGCCGATGATGCGATCGGCGCCCAGACCGCCGCTGGCGTTCTCGATGTCGAACAGCATATCTGACACGAAGGCGCCGATCCGCGCGAAGCCGACGGCCAGGTTGATGAAGCTGTCGGACGACGTGTCGCGCAGATCGACCCAGTCGGACCCGGCGCCGCCGTAGAGATACTCGCGGCCGTCGTCGCCGCCGCGATCCGTGATGATCAGGGTGTCGTCGCCGTCGCCGCCGTCCATCTCGTCGCGGCCGCTGCCTCCGTAGAGGGCGTCGTCGCCGTCGCCGCCGACCAGCACGTCGTCGCCCGCCCAGCCGCCCAGCTCGTCGCCGCCCGCGCCGCCGGTGTGGGTGTCGTCGCCGCTCCAGATCTGGTCGAGCAGCCCCTCGGCGTCGTCGGCGAGGTAGTGGGCGAGGAAGTCCTCCACCGGGATGCTGAAGTCCGAGATGGTCACCGTGTTCGGCGTCA
>DASPLM010000270.1:0-2252 GCA_035627575.1 Caulobacteraceae bacterium
CGGCGCGCCGCAGCGCCTCCTCATAGCGCGCCCGCTCGATGACCTGCTCCTCCTCCGCATCGCGGAAGTTGAGCGCGAAGACGGTCAGCATCAGGAGGAAGACGAACAGCACCCCAACCATCAGGTCGCTGATGGACGCGAAGTAGCCTTCGCCGGCCTCTTCCTCGGTACCCGCCGTAGTCGCCACGTCACCCTCCGTCAGCGCTGCAGGGCCGGCTCAAAGTCTTCGAGCGTCGCCTCGAGGCTCTTCACGAGGCTGCCCAATTGGGTGGCCGCCTTGGCGAGGTTCTGGTCCGTCTGGTTGACGAAGGCGGTGATGTCGCGCGTGAAGGCCTGGAGACCGGTCTGGAGCCCCATTAGGGTCTTGGCGAGTTCGCGGTCGACCCCCTCGAAGCGGGCAACGGCCCCGTTCAGGCTGTCGGTCAGCCGGGACGCAGAGGCCGCCGCCGCGTCGAAGCGGGCGACGGCGCCCGTAACCTGCTCGATCGCCCGCCCGACGTCTCGAGCCGCCGCCTGCATCGGCTCCACCGCGGACCGGACCGATTGGCTCGCCGCGTTCAGGTTGGCCGAGGTCTGGACCAGCGGGCCAGCCGCAGCGGCGGCGGCGCGCTCGAACTCCGCACTGCGCGCGGCCATCGCGCCCGCGGCTTCGGTCAGCGTATCGATCTGCCGGGCCAAGCCGACGGCCCGCTCGCCCACGGTGCCGCCCGCATCGCGGAGTGATCCGCCCGCCGCCTCGCCGCCGCGGCTGATCGCGTCCCCCGCCTCCGACCCCGCGCGGCTCAGACGGTCGGCAGCGCCGGTCAGCGCCGTCGCCACGGTGCCGCCGGCCTCGCCCAGGGCGGTGCGGAGGGTCGCGGCCCCCGCGCTCCCACTCTCCCGCAGCTCTTCGCCCGCCTTGCCCAGCGAGGTGCGCAGCTCCGCCATCATCGCCTGCAGCTCGGTGCGCATACCCTCGGTCGCGTCCGCAATGCGCGTCACGGCCTGTTCGGCCCCACGGCCCAGTGCGCTTCCGCCCTCGGTTGCCGACCGCTCCAGCAGGGCGGAGATCCGTTCGACCGTCCGCTCAAGTCCGGTGCTCGTCTCAGCCACCCGTTGGGCGAGCTGGTCGAACGCGTTCGCCCCCGCGGCACGGCTGTTCTCGGCCAACGCGGCGAGTTGCGCCGTCATCGCCTCCACGCTCTCGGCCAGCTTGGCACCACTCGCCTCCGCCTGACGTCCCATGGTGCTTTCCATAGTTTGGGCCGCGTGCGCGAGCGTGGTGGCGACGCCGCGGGCGGACTCCTCGAAACCGGCGGCCGCAGCCTCAATGCGCGCGGCCATCTGCTCGCCCGCCTCGGTACCCGCCGCCCGGCTCTGCTCGGACACCAGCCGGAGCGTCTCGGTCAGCCCGCCCATCTGGTCGGTGATCCGCGACAGCGCCGCTTCCGCCCCCTCGCCCATGCGGGCCGCCATGGCGTCCGCGGACTGCGTCATCCGGACGGCGGCCTCGCCCAGGCCCTGCTGCAGACCTTCCAGCTTCGCCCCGAGCCCGGCAAGGCTCTCCGCAACATCGTGCATGCGGTCGCCGGTGCCGCCCTGGAGGCGCTGCAGGAAGGCGTCGAGCATGGACCCCATCGCCTGTTCGTTGCGCGAGGACATGCCTTCGGCCAGGGTCCGCATGGCCTCGGTGAGCGGGCCGATGTGCTCGCCGAGCCGCTCGTCGAAGGCCCGGTCGAAGGCCGCACCAAGATTGAGGGCGAGGTCGGTCGAGAACGTCTCAAGTTGGATCGACTGCCGCTCCAGCAGCCCGTTGGCCTCCTGCTGCAAGGCGGACGGCGTCAGCAGGGGGACTCGGGCCTCCAGCGCGGACTGGAAACCGTCGAGGGCCTGCTCCACGATTTTCAGGCGTGCTTTGCGGTGCAGGGCATAGACAATGGACAGCAGCATGCCGCACAGCGACGTGACGAACTTGAATGACGCCGTTTCCAGCAGCAGCCGGAGGGCGTCGTTGCGCACCGCGGCGGTCCCGGTGACCACCCCGCCTGCGGTTCCGAGTGCCACCGACAGTCCCAGGAACGTGAACAGAAGCCCCGCGCCGACCAGCAGGTTGGGCATGGCGGCGTGGTAACGCGGATCAATGCCGACGCCCGGCGCCCGCAGGAGGCCGAGATCGAACCACGCCTCTGGCCGGGTGGTGGTACGCACCGGCTTCCCGGTGGCGCGGGGAATCAGGAGCGAGTCCCGGAACTCGCGCCAGCGTCCGCCGAGGA
>DASPLM010000271.1:0-5818 GCA_035627575.1 Caulobacteraceae bacterium
GGACACGGCGATGGCCATGCCGACCATGCCGTAGGCGTTGCCCTTGCGGCTGGTCTCCGGGCTCGACAGGCCGCGCAGGCTGAGGATGAACAGGACGCCCGCAACCAGGTAGGCGAGCGCGGCGAAGCTGGCGTTCATGCGGGAGCCTTTCGCGAATGGGAGACCGGCGTCATTGCAGCTCGCTGGTGTGCGACAGCCGCCACAGGGCGGCGGCCACGATGATCGGGCTGGCGAACATCATGAACCATTCCAGCGCGTGCTGAGGCCCGCCCTTGACCAGGATCAGCACCAGGTTGGCGGCGAAGATCAGCACCAGGCCGCAGTCGTTCAGCCGGTGCTTGCGCATCTCGTCGTGGCGCTCGGCGATCCAGGCGTAGAGCACCATGGCCGCGCCCAGACCCATGGCGAACCACGAGCCAGTCAGCCCGACCTGATAGGGATCCAGGACGGTCATGCCGCGCCCTCCCCTGTCGTGCGGCCCCCCGCCGTCATCAGGACACCGTCAGCTTCACGGGCTGCCCGGGGGTCTCGGCCCGGGCCGTGCGCACCCCGCCCTTGACGATGGTGAGCACCACGGCGCCGCGGCCGCCGAGCTTGGTGAGGACGCAGCGGGCGTTGTCGGACGGCAGGCGACCCCGGCTCGGGCCCTTGTCGCGAACCTTGTACTGGTTGGCCAGCATGCGGCCCCAGGTGCGGATCGCGCGGAACTTGCAGACCAGGCGGTACTCGGCGCCGCGCTCGGCCTCGATCCGGTAGGGCAGTCCCGTGGTCGCGGGCTGCGCGGTCGCAGGCGCGGCGATGGCCGTCGCGGCGAGCGCAGCCAGCAGGGCGAGGCCGCGCCTCATCCGGCCGCTCCGGCGTCGCCCGACGCGGGGGCGGGTTGGGCCGGCTGCGGTGCGCGCGGCTTGCGGCGGCGCAGGGCGGCGATCAGCTGGAACACCACGGCGCCGACCAGCAGGATCAGGGTGTAGACGATGGGCGTCGAGCGGCCGCTCTCGGCCACCGCGTCGATGATCGGCGGCGCCGCCAGCAGGGCCGCGCCGGTCAGCAGCAGGCCCAGGCTGCTGAAGGGGCGCACGTAGGGCCGGTTGCGCAGGAACGACAGCACATAGCCGAAGATGGCCGCCAGCGCGGCCAGCCACGCCAGCCAGTCCAGCACGCTGCGTAGGGTCTCGCTCATCGCGGCGCCTTCTTCTTGTACATGGCCAGCATGCGCTGGGTGACCAGGAAGCCGCCGAAGATATTGACGCTGGCCAGCGCCGCGGCGACCACGCCGGCGGCCTTGCTGATCCAGGCCCGCGGCCCTTCCGCGTCGCCCGACGCGGCCGCGGCGGCGATCAGGGCGCCGACGACGATGACGCTGGAGATGGCGTTGGTCACGGCCATCAGCGGCGTGTGCAGCGCGGGCGTCACGCTCCAGACCACGTAGTAGCCGACGAAGATGGCCAGCACGAAGATGGCCAGACGGAAGATGGTCGGGTCGACGGCGTGTTCCATCAGGGGGCGCTCTCGATGGGAAGGACCTGGGCCTCGAAGGCCATGATGTCGCCGATGTGCCAGGCGGTCATCGGCACGTCGTACTCGGCGGTGAGGGAGTAGAGCTCACCCGGAACCAGGCTCTCGGCGACGCTGTCGTCAGCAAGGCCGAGTTGCAGCCAGTGGCCTTCGGCGTTGAATATCGTGCCGTCTACCAGGCTCTCTCCGGGCACGCAGACCCGCGCGCCGGTAACGATGAAGGGGGCGCGGATCGCCTCGCCGTTCGGATGGCGGCTCTCGACCCAGCGGAACTCGCCCTCGACTCGATCACCCGCCATGAGTAGCCGGCAGTCGTCGGCAACGGCCGGCGTGGCCGCCAGGGCCATCAGGAGCGCCAGGCCCAGCCTCATCCCTGCAGCCCCGCGTGCACGACCGCCCCGTCGCGGGTGATCAGGGCGGCCTTGAGGATCTCGTCCTCGAAGTCGGGGGCGACGGCGCCGTCCTTGACCAGCAGGCCGACGAAGGCGAGCAGGTTCCTGGCGTAGAGCGCCGAGGCGTCGGCGGCGACGCGGCCGGGCAGGTTGGTCAGGCCGACGATCTTCACCCCGTTGGGCGTTTCCACCACCTCGCCGGGGCGCGAGCCCTCGACGTTGCCGCCCTGCTCGACGGCCAGGTCGACGATCACCGAGCCCGGCTTCATGGAGGCGACATGAGCGGCGGAGACGAGGCGCGGGGCGGCGCGGCCGGGAATGAGGGCGGTGGTGATGACCACGTCCTGCTTCTGGATATGGCTGGCCACCAGGGCCGCCTGCTCGGCCTTGTAGGCGTCGCTCATCTCCTTGGCGTAGCCGCCGGCGGTCTCGGCCTGCTTGAACTCCTCGTTCTCGACGGCGACGAACTTGGCGCCCAGGGAGGCGACCTGCTCCTTGGCGGCGGGCCGCACGTCGGTGGCGGTGACAACCGCCCCGAGACGGCGCGCCGTGGCGATGGCCTGCAGGCCCGCCACGCCGACGCCGACGATGAACACCTTGGCGGCCGCGACCGTGCCGGCCGCGGTCATCATCATGGGGAAGGCCTTGCCGTAGGCGTTGGCCGCCTCGATCACGGCGCGGTAGCCGGCGAGGTTGGCCTGGCTGGACAGGGCGTCCATCACCTGGGCGCGACTGATCCGCGGGACGAACTCCATGGCGAAGGCCGAGGCGCCGGACTTGGCCAGCGCCTGCACCAGGTCCTTCTCGCGGTGGGGGTCCAGCAGGGCGATCAGGGCCGCGCCCTTCTTCAGGGCCGAGGTCTGGCCCTGCTCCGGCCCGCGCACCGACAGGACGATGTCGGCGCGGTCCAGCACCTCGCCCACGACCCTGGCCCCCGCCTCGGCGTAGGCGGCGTCGGGGTATGACGCAGCGGCGCCGGCGCCGGCTTCCACCAGCACGTCCGCGCCCAGACTGACGAATTTCCGGACCGTATCCGGGGTGGCGGCGACGCGGGTCTCGCCCGCCCGCCGCTCTCTGATCACAGCGATCGTGAACCCCACGCCGGCCCTCGCATGGATGGTGAATCCGAGAGAGCGACGTTAGGCCGTGTCTGGGCGCCGCGTCCAGCGCCCAGGAAAATCAGTGTTGGCCGGGCTTCTTGCGCAGGAAGACGATGCCCGCGACCAGCAGGATCACGCCCGCGCCCGCGGCGGCCAGGAAGCCGAAGTCGGTGGCGAACCAGATCGTGAGGAAGACCAGGCTGACAGCGGTCAGCAGCGAGCCCCACTTGGTCAGGGCCATGAACAGGTCGTAGGTCGCCGCCTGCTCGGAGATGTCCATCTCGCCCCGGTGGTACTCGGTGTCGTGGTGCGCGTCGTGGTGCTCGGCCATGGCCGTGCGTCTCCTGGCAGGGGGTCGAATTCGGCGCGGACTATAGTCACAGCCGCGTCAGGCTCAAGCGTTGAACGCGCCGACGGCCCGGAAGGCCCAATTATCTCCCCGCCCCTGTCGGCCGCGGGCATACTCGTTCGTCATCTCATCACAAGGGAACCCGCCGATGCTCTACGCCATCCTCTGCTACAACGACGAGGCCATGGTCACCTCCTGGACCCGGGCCGAGGACGACGCCGTGATGGCCAAGCTGTCGGTGGTCCACGACCGCCTCCAGGCCCAGGGCAAGCTGGGACCGGCGCTGCGGCTGCTGCCGACCACGGCGGCCACCACCCTGTACAAGTCGAAGGACATGGTCATCGACGGGCCCTACGCCGAGACCAAGGAGGCCCTGCTCGGCTTCTACATCCTCGACTGCGAATCGCTGGACGAGGCCGTGCAGGCCTGCCGCGACCTGGCGGAGGCCAACCCGGGCGGCGCCTACGAGATCCGGCCGGTGTCCCTGTTCGTGCCGGGTTCGGACATGTCGGCGCGCGACGTCGCGGGATCGTTCGCGCGATGATGGACGAGGCCTGGACCCATGCGGCGCTGAGCTCCGCGCGGCCCCAGGCCATCGCGGCCCTGCTGCGGTACTTCCGCGACCTCGACCTGGCGGAGGAGGCGTTCCAGGACGCCTGCCTCCGCGCCCTGAAGAACTGGCCCCGGAACGGGCCGCCGCGCGACCCGACCGCCTGGCTCATCATGGTCGGCCGCAACGCCGCCATCGACGTGACCCGCCGGCGCAGCCGCCAGCAGCCTTTGCCGCCGGAAGAGCAGATTTCCGACCTTGAAGACGCGGAATCCGGCATCGTCGAGCGCCTCGACGGCTCGGACTATCGCGACGATGTCCTGCGCCTGCTGTTCGTCTGCTGCCACCCCGACCTGCCGGCGACGCAGCAGGTGGCGCTGGCCCTGCGCATCGTCTCCGGCCTGTCCGTGCGCCAGATCGCCCGCGCCTTCCTCGTCGGCGAGAGCGCCATGGAGCAGCGCATCACCCGCGCCAAGGCCCGGATCGCCGCGGCCGGGATTCCGTTCGAGACGCCCGGCCCGGTCGAACGGACCGAGCGCCTGGCCGCGGTGGCGGCGATGATCTACCTCGTCTTCAACGAGGGCTACTCCGCAGGTCCCGAGGAGGACGCCCGCTCCCGCTTCTGCGACGAGGCGATCCGGCTCGGTCGCCTCCTGCTGCGGCTGTTCCGGACCGAGCCCGAGATCATGGGCCTGACGGCGCTGATGCTGCTGCAGCACGCCCGCGCCGAGGCCCGCTTCGACGCCGGGGGACAGGTGATCCTGCTGGACGACCAGGACCGGCGCCGCTGGAACCGGCAGATGATCGCCGAAGGCCTGGCCCTTACCGACAAGGCCCTGCGCCACCACCGCCCCGGCCCCTATCAGGTGCAGGCCGCCATCGCCGCCGTCCACGCGCGGGCGCGGCGGCCGCAGGACACCGACTGGCGCCAGATCGACCTGCTGTACGCCCACCTGGAGCAGCTCCAGCCCTCGCCCGTGGTCACCCTGAATCGCGCCGTAGCAACGTCGAAGGTCCGCGGTCCGGAGGCCGCCCTGGCGATGATCGAGCCGCTGGCGGGCCGGTTGGGCGGCTATTTCCACTTCTTCGGCCTCCGGGGCGGGCTGCTGCTGCAGCTGGGCCGGCACGACGAGGCCCGGGTCGCCTTCGACCAGGCCATCGCCCTGGCCCGGACGCCGGCGGAAGCGGCGCACATCCGCCTCCACCTCGACCGGATGACGACGGAGGCCGCCGGCCGGCCGTCCGCAGTCGGACGCTGCTGAAACGAGGTCGCTGGACGCGCAAAGTTTGACGGCTCTGTCGGACTGCGCCTCCGCCGTTCGTCATCCTGACGAACCCAACGAGGAGGACCCCATGACCACGTCGCCCGAGACCGTCGCCGCCGTCGCCGCCGCGCCCACGCCGACCGGCGTGACCCCGTTCCTGATGGTGCAGGACTCCGACGCCTGCTCGGCCTTCTACCGGAAGGCCTTCGGCGCCGAGGAGGTGGTCCGGGTGCCGATGGAGGACGGCAGGCGGGTCATGCACATGCACCTGCGCATCAACGGCGGCTCGTTCATGTTCAACGATCCGATGCCGGAGTACGGCTACCCCTTCAAGGAATTCGCCGGCTTCACCCTGCACATCCAGGTCCCCAACGGCGAGGGCGACTTCTGGTGGACTCGCGCCATCGAAGCCGGCTGCACCCAGGTCATGCCGTTCGAGCTGCAGTTCTGGGGCGACCGCTACGGCAACCTGACCGACCCGTTCGGCATCAGCTGGTCCATCGGCGAGACGGCGAAGCGGGACTGAGCCTCAGCGCCCCGCGAGCGCCAGCGCCCGGCTCCAGAAGCCGGGCGCGGCGACGTCGACGCCGAGGTCCCCCAGGGCCTCGACCGCGTCGACCGTGCCGCCGGCCGCCAACAGGCGCGTC
>DASPLM010000272.1:0-4063 GCA_035627575.1 Caulobacteraceae bacterium
CCGCGCGCCGGCTGACGCCTCACCCGCTCCGTCTTCGGCTGCGCCGAAGCCGCTCGCGCCTCTCTTGAAGGAGAGGGAAGAACACCCTGAACACACCCGTCCCTGATCCTCTTGATGGAATGGTGCGCCCGGTCGGAAGGCAGTCAAGGGGGTTCAGGGGGAGAACCATCCGCGGCGCTCGCCGCTGAGTTTCTCCTTCTCTCTGAAGAGAAGGATGTCCCGGCGTACCGGAGCAGGCGGCAGCCTGCGCAGGTCAACGCCGGAGGAAGAGTGTCTGCCTGAAGGCGTCGCGGATGGAGGAAGTCACTCTTCCTCCCACGCGCAGAACCTGCGGCGCTCCGCGCCTCCGGTGCGTGGGGCCCTCCTTCTCTCTGAAGAGAGAAGGAGAAACTCCCCTACGCCTTGCTCGACTTGGCTCGGCTGGAGAACCAGTCGGTGATGGCCAGCAGCAGGCCGGAAGCGACGAAGGTCAGGTGGATGCCGACCAGCCAGGCCAGGCCTTCGGAATCGACCGTCGTGCCCGGCTTGCCGATGCTCATGAAGGCCTTCAGCAGGGCGATGCCGGAGATGGCGACGATGGAGGCGATGAGCTTCAGCTTCAGGCCGGCGAAGTCGACGTGGCCCATCCAGTCGGGCCGGTCCTCGTGGTTGGCGGCGTCGATCTTGGAGACGAAGTTCTCGTAGCCCGAGAAGATCACGATCAGCAGCAGGTTCGCGGCCAGGGACAGGTCGATCAGCGACAGGGCGACGAGGATGCCCTGGTCCGGACCCATGGTCAGGACGTGCGGGATCTCGTGCAGCAGCTCGTTGACGAACACCACCAGCAGCATGGCCAGGGCCACGACCAGGCCTACGTAGAACGGCGCCGCCAGCCAGCGCGAGGCGAACAGGCCGCGCTCGAAGGCGCCTTCGATACGGGACTTGGACATCGATTCCCCCTCGTCGCGATCAGGTTCTGAGGCGCGCGCCGATCTTGGCCGCCGCCGCCGTGACGCGGCCGGACAGGGCCTCGATCTCGGCGTCGGTCAGGGTCGCCTCGCGCGGCTGGATGGTCACCTCGACGGCGACCGACTTCTGGCCCTCGGGCACGCCCTGGCCGCGATAGACGTCGAACACGCGGGCGTCGGCGATCAGCGCCTTGTCGGCCGAGGCGACGGCGCGGACCAGGTCGCCGGCCGGCCTGTCCTCGTCCACCAGGAAGGCGAAGTCGCGCGACAGCGGCATCAGCGGCGACAGGCTGAGCGCCGGCCGGGTGCGGGTGGCCTTCTGCTTGGCCGCCGGGATGGCGGGCAGGTTCAGTTCGAAGCCGATCGCCTGGCCGTCCACGTCGAGCGCCTTCAACACGCGCGGGTGCAACTCGCCGAACTCGGCGATGACGGTCTTGGGCCCCAGCTGGATGCGGGCCGAGCGGCCCGGGTGCCACCAGGCCGAGGCCTGGCCCTGCACCACCTGCAACGACCCGATGGGCGCTCCGAGTTCGGCCAGCAGGGCCATCAGGTCGCCCTTGAGCGCGAACAGCGGATCCTCCGCCTTGCCGTCCCACCGCCGGGGCGGCGCCGGCAGGACCACGGCGGTGACCGCCTGGACCTGGTCGCCCGGCTGGTCGCCGCGGTAGTTGGGCCCGACCTCGAACAGGGCGGCGTCGGGGAAGCCTCTCTGCGCGTTGCGGCGGGCGGCCTCGACCAGTCCAGGCAGGGCTGACGGGCGCATGCAGTCGAGGTCGGCGGCGATGGGATTGGCCAGCACCAGCCGCTCGTCGCCGCCGCCGAACAGGGCGGCGGTCTCGCGCTTGATGAAGCTCCAGGTGACCGCCTCGGCGTAGCCGGCGGCCGCCATGGCGCGCCGGGCGATGCGGGCGCGGGCCTGCAGCGGCGTCAGCACGCCGCGCGGCGGGATCGTTGCCGTGGGCAGGGGCGTGGAGGGCAGGGCGTCGAAGCCGACGATGCGCGCCACCTCTTCCACCAGGTCGGCCTTGCCCTCGACATCGCGCCGCCAGGAGGGGGCCTGGACGGTGACGGTGTGGCCGACGCCGCTGGCGGAGAAGCCGAGCGCGCCCAGCACGTCGAGCACCTTGTCCCGCGAGACGTCGAGGCCCGACAGCCGGCGCACATAGTCGGGGTCGAACTCGAACGGCGCCGGGCGGGTCGGGGCCTCGCCGGCGACGACCACGCGGGAGGCCTCGCCGCCGCAGAACTGGAGAATCATCTCCGTGGCCAGCTCGATCCCCGGGACGAGCGACTCCGGATCCACGCCGCGAGCGAAGCGGTAGGCCGCGTCGGACTGGATGCCCGTGTCACGGCTGGTCTGGGCGATGCGGATCGGATCGAACCAGGCGCTCTCCAGGAACACGTCGGTCGTCGCCTCCGACACGGCGGTCGAGGCCCCGCCCATGACGCCGCCCAGGCCGATGGGGCGCACCCCGCCGGCGTCGGCGATGACACACATGTCCGGATGGATTTCGTAGGTCTCGCCGTCCAGCGCGATGAGGCGTTCGTAGACCGGGCTGTCGGGGTCCTCGGGAACGCTGTCGTGGTACGGGCGGCCCAGCCGCGCCTCGATGACCGTCCCGTCCAGCAGGGCCGCATCGTAGACGTGCAGCGGCCGGGCGCGGTCGTAGGAGATGTAGTTGGTGATGTCGACCAGCGCGTTCTTCGGATTGATGCCGATGGCCTTCAGCCGGTCCTGCAGCCAGCGCGGCGAGGGGCCGTTCTTCACGCCGCGGATGTAGCGGCCGGCGAACACCGGGCACGCCTCGGGCGCCGGCAGGCGGATCGAGATCGGGCAGTCGAAGGTCCCGGCGATGGGCCGCGGCGCCCGGTCGATGCGCTTGCCGAGGCCCGCCGCGGCGAGGTCGCGGGCGATGCCCTCCACGCCCAGCCAGTCGGGCCGGTTCGGCGTCACCTCGAAGTCGATGGCCGGCTCGGCGGCGAAGGCTTGGGCGGCGGGCGCCCCGACCGGCAGGTCGTCCGACAGCTCCAGGATGCCGTCGCTCTCGCTCGAGAGCTCAAGTTCGGCGGCCGAGCAGAGCATGCCGTGGGAGACCACGCCGCGCACCGGCTTCTCCACCAGCACCATGCCGTTGGCCGGGATGGTCGCGCCCAGCGGCGCGTAGATCGTGGTCAGACCGGCCCGCGCGTTGGGCGCGCCGCAGACGATCTCCTTCCGCCCGTCGACGGTGTCGACCTGGCAGACCTGCAGCTTGTCGGCGTTGGGGTGGCGCTCGGCCGAGACGATCTTCGCCACGGTGAACGGCGCGAGCCTGGCCGAGGGATCGATCACCTCCTCGACCTCCAGCCCGGCCATGGTCATGGCCTCGGCGACGGCGTCGACGCCGGCGTCGGTCTCGAGGTGGTCCTTCAGCCAGGACAGGGTGAACTTCATTGGGAGAAAACCGGGCTGGAAGAGACGTGAGGCGAGGCGGCTGCCATCAGCTGAGGCCGCTGGAGGCGTTCGGCGCGGCGAAGGCGGAGAAGCCGTAGTGCTCGAGCCAGCGCACGTCGCCGGCGAACATGTCGCGCAGGTCCGGCGGGCCGTACTTCAGCATGGCCAGGCGATCCACGCCCATGCCGAAGGCGAAGCCCTGGTACTCGTCCGGGTCGATGCCGCACTGGCGCAGCACGTTGGGGTGCACCATGCCGCAGCCCAGCACCTCCAGCCAGTCGTTCCCCTCGCCCACGCGCACCTCGCCGCCGGAGCGGTCGCAGCGCACGTCCAGCTCGGCCGAGGGCTCGGTGAAGGGGAAGTGGTGCGGCCGGAAGCGGGTGGTCACCGCGTCCGTCTCGAAGAAGCGGGCGATGTACTGCTCCAGGGTCCACTTCAGGTGGCCCATGTGGATGTCGCGGTCGATCACCAGGCCTTCGATCTGGTGGAACATGGGCGTGTGGGTCTGGTCGCTGTCCTTCCGGAACACGCGGCCCGGCGCGATGATGCGGATCGGCGGCGTCTGCGACACCATGGTTCGCACCTGCACCGGCGAGGTGTGGGTGCGCAGCAGGCGACGCTCGCCGTTCTCGTCCGGCTTGAAGAAGAAGGTGTCGTGCATCTCCCGCGCCGGGTGCTTGGG
>DASPLM010000273.1:0-4712 GCA_035627575.1 Caulobacteraceae bacterium
GCGGGCGGGCGTGTGGGACCACTCCAGTTTCCGCCGCGATCCGCTGGGGCGGCTGCAGCGCACGGGGCTGGCGGCGATGGTGCAGGTCTACGGTCCGCGCGGCGCGGCCGAGCGGATGATCGCCGGCGTGGTCCGGGCCCACGAGCGGGTGCGCGGCGTGGCCAGCACCGGCGAGGCCTACGCGGCTAACGACCCCGACCTGCTGGACTGGGTCTTCGCCACCGCGACCTGGGGCTTCGGCGCCGCCTATCACGCCTACGCCCGGACCCTGACGGCGGCCGAACTGGACGCGCTGAACACGGAGGGGCTGGAGGCGGGGCGGCTCTACGGCGCGCTCGGCGCCCCGGCGAGCCACGCGGAGCTCCAGGCCATGCTCGCCGGCTGGACGCCGCGGCTGGAGCCGTCGGACGTGCTCGACGAGTTCCTGTCCATCATGCGGGACCGGCCCCTGCTGCCGCTGGGCGGCCAGATGTTGCAGCCGCTGCTGGTGAAGGCGGCGATCGGGCTCGTGCCCACGGACCTGCGGGCGCAGCTGCGACTCGGCCGCCGCTGGGACCTGCGACCATGGGAGCGGCTGCTCGTACGCCAGGCAGCCAAGGCCGCGGACCGGCTGATGCTGCGCTCCAGCCCGGCGGTGCAGGCCAGCCTGCGGCTGGGCCTGCCCGCGGACTGGCTCTACCGGCGGGACCGCTGACTCAGGCCGCCGACCAGCCGACCCCCAGGCTGCGGCCCAGCTGCACATAGGCCAGCCCTTGCCGCGTGCGGGCGACCGCCAGGCGGTCCTCCGCATCGGCCAGGCGGCGCTCTGCGTCGAGCACGGTCAGGAAGGGGTCGATGCCCTCGCGCCAGCGCACCCGCGACAGCTCGGCCGCCTCGCGCGCCGCGCGGACGGCGTCCTCGAGGTCGGCGACGACCCGGCTGGACGCCGAGAGCGCGGCGATGGCGGTGTCCACCTCGCGCACGCCGGACAGCACCGCCTGGTCGTAGCGCAGGAACTCGGCCTCGGCCCCCCAGCGGGCGGCCTCGAGCCGCAGCTGGTTGCGGCGGAAGTCGAGCGCCGGCCAGTCGATGCGCGGGCCGATGGAGTAGCTGAAACCGCCGCTGTCGCCGAGGTCGCCGAGCGACGACGCCAGCCACCCCGCCGTGCCGGTGAAGGTCAGCCTGGGCCACCAGTCCACCTGGGCCGAGCGGACGCGGGCGGTCGCGGCGCGCAGCCGGGCCTCGGCGCGGCGGATGTCGGGTCGGCGCTGCAGCAGGGCCTCGGGGTCGCCGACGCCATAGGCGACCGGCGGCGGCGGCAGGTCGGCGGGGACCAGCAGGGCCGCCTTCAGCGCCTCCGGCGTCGCCGCCGTCAGCACGTCGAGTGCGTCGAGGTCGGCGGCGATCTCGGCCTCCAGCCCGGCGATGGCGGAGCGGGTGGTCGACAACTGCTCGCGGGCGCGGGCGACGTCCAGCCGGTTGGCCCGGCCGGCGGCTTCCAGCGCCTCGGTCAGCTTCAGGGTGTCGGCTTGCGAGCGGGCGTTCGTTTCCGCGGCCGCCAGTCGCGCCTGGGCTCCGCGCAGGCTGAGGTAGGTCGAGGCGGTCTCGGCCGCGATGGCGAGACGGACGCCCCGCGCCGCCTCGGCCACGGCGGAGGAGTCCGCCTCCGCCGCGCGGGCGTTGGCGCGCAGGCGGCCGAACAGGTCGGCCTCCCAGGAGACGTCGGCGCCCGCCGACCAGCTGTCGGTCTCGAGCACCGTCCCGCCCTCGGCGATGCGGTCACGGGCGTAGCCCGCGCCGACGCCGCCCGTGGGCAGGAGGCTCCAGCGCTCGACCTTGGCCAGGGAGCGGGCCCGCTCAAGCTCCGCCTCGGCGGCGAGGATGTCGCGGTTCACGGTCAGGGCGCGGTCGACGAGGGCGTCGAGGGTGGGGTCGTTCAGGGCCCGCCACCAGCCGGCGTCTGGCTGGACCGCGGCGGCGACCGGCTCGGCGCGGGCGAAGGCGGGCGGGACGGGCGTGGCCCCGGCCTGCGGCTGGAAGGGCGCGTGGGCGCACCCGACCAGCAGCAGGGCGGCGAACGGGAGCACGGCGGCGTGAGAGGACCGTTTCATTGTTCTCGTGCTCCTGATCATTCCGCCGGCGCGGCTTGCGTGGCCGCGACGCCGTGGAGGGCCCGCCTGCCGAACAGCCTGAGGGCAAGCTTCCGGCAGAGGACGTAGAAGACGGGGGTCAGGGCCAGGCCGATCACCGTCACCCCGATCATCCCGCCGAAGACCGCCGTGCCGATGGCCCAGCGCTGCTCGGCCCCGGCGCCCGAGGCGAACACCAGCGGCGCGACGCCGAGGATGAAGGCGAGCGAGGTCATCAGGATCGGGCGCAGGCGGATGCCCGCGGCCTTGATCGCCGCCTCGGCGGGCGAGAGGCCCTCGTGGTCCTCCAGCTGCTTGGCGAACTCGACGATCAGGATGGCGTTCTTGGCCGCCAGCCCGACCAGCACCACCAGCGCGATCTGGGTCAGGATGTTCAGATCCTGGCCGCGCATCAGCACCGCGACGAGGGCTCCCAGCACCGACATCGGCACGATCAGGATCACCGCCAGGGGCAGGGTGAGGCTCTCGTACTGGGCCGCCAGCACCAGGAAGACGAAGAAGGCGGCCAGAAGGAAGATGCCGAGCGTCCCGCCGGACTCGATCTTCTCGACGTAGGCGAGTTCGGTCCATTCGTAGGAGAAGCCCGGCGGCAGCACCTTGTCCGCCAGCGCCTCGAGGGCGGCAATGGCCTGGCCGGACGAGTAGCCGGGCGCGGCTTCCGCGTTCAGTTCGGCGGCCGGATACAGGTTGTACCGGGGTACGCGGGCCGGACCGGCGCTCTCGCTGGCGCGGACCACCGCCGAGAGCGGCACCATCTCGCCGTCCAGGCTGCGCACCCACAGCCGGCCGATGTCGTCCATCGACTGGCGGAACTGGCCGTCGGCCTGGGCGGTCACGCGGAAGGTGCGGCCGAGATAGTTGAAGTCGTTCACGTAGGCGGAGCCGAGATAGACCTCCAGCGCCTGGTTCACTTCGGAGACCGGCACGCGCAGGGCCTCGGCCTTGTCGCGGTCGACCTCCAGCTTCACCCGCGGGGTGGCGGTCTCGTAGAGGGTGAAGCCGTTCACCACGCCCGGCGTCTGCTGCGAGGCCATCATCATGGCCATGGCCGCCTGGCCCAGGTCGGCATAGCCTTTGCCGTCCCGGTCCTGGATCATCATCTTCACGCCCGCGCCGTTGCCGAGGCCCATGACGGCGGGCGGGGCCACCACCATGACGAAGGCCTCCTGCACCGGCGCCATGGCCGCGCGGACGTCGTTGAGGATGTCGTCGGCGCTGCGCCCCGAGGCGGCCCGCTCCTCGAAGGGATCGAAGCCGAAGAACACGGTGGCCGAGTTCGAGGCGTTGGAGTTCGTCATGGCCTGGTAGCCCACGAAGCCCGGGTCGCTGGCCACGCCGTCCACCTTGCGCAGGCGTTCGGAAACATCGAGCAGCACCGCGCGCGTACGCTGGACCGAGGCGCCCTGGGGCAGCTGGATGGCGATGAAGCCGTAGCCCCGGTCCATCTGCGGGATGAAGCCCTTGGGCGAGACGTGGAACAGGCCGCCGGTGCCGATGATGGCGGCGACGTAGACCGCCAGCACCACGAGGGCGCCGCGGATCGCGCGGCGGGTGAGGCGACCGTAGCGGTCGCTCATCCAGTCGAAGGCGGCGTTGAAGCGCGCGAAGAAGGCGTGGAGCGGAACCTCCCACGGCTTCAGCGCCCGGTCCGGGTCGTGCGGCTTCAGCAGCACGGCGCACAGCGCCGGCGACAGGGTCAGGGACACGAAGGCCGAGATCAGGGTCGCCGTGGCGATGGTGACCGCGAACTGCTGGTAGAAGGCGCCCGCCACGCCGTCGATCAGGGCGACCGGCAGGAACACGGCGGTCAGCACCAGGGCGATGGCGATCAGCGCCCCCCCGACCTCGTCCATGGAAACGCGTGCCGCTTCGTGCGGATCGAGCCCGCGGGCGATGTTCCGCTCGACGTTCTCCACGACCACGATGGCGTCGTCGACGACGATGCCGATGGCCAGGATCAGGCCGAACAGGCTGAGCGTGTTGATCGAGCCGCCGGTCATGGCCAGCACGGCGAAGGTGCCGAGGATCGACACCGGGATGGCCAGCACCGGAATGAAGGCGGCGCGAAGGTTCTGCAGGAACAGGAACACCACGACCACCACCAGGGCGACGGCGATCAGCAGTGTCTCCTGCACCTCGTGGATGGAGGTCGCGACGAACTCGGTGGGGTTGTAGACGACGCGGTATTCCAGGCCCTGGGGGAAGCCCTTGGAGAGCTCGGCCATGGTGGTCTTCACGTCCTCGGCGGTGGCCAGCGCGTTCGAGCCCGGACGCTGGAAGATGCCGAGGGCGACGGCCGGCTTGCCGTCGAGGAAGGCGTCGG
This sequence comes from Caulobacteraceae bacterium, assembly GCA_035627575.1. Lineage (GTDB taxonomy): Bacteria > Pseudomonadota > Alphaproteobacteria > Caulobacterales > Caulobacteraceae > JAEZEZ01. Next base: position 4,453 of record DASPLM010000273.1, read on the forward strand.
ACGCATAGTCCTGGGCGCCGAGTTCGACCCGGCCGATATCGCGCACGCGCACCAGTTCGCCGTTGCGGCCCGTGGCGACGACGACGTCGGCGAAGGCCTCGGGATCGACCAGGCGCCCCGGCGCCTGGACGGTCATCTCGAAGTCCGAGCCGCTGCGCTGCGGCTCCTGGCCCAGCGCGCCCGCGGCGACCTGGATGTTCTGGCGGCGCAGGCCGGCCAGCACGTCGCCGGCGGCGAGGCCCCGAACCGCGATCTTCTCC
>DASPLM010000274.1:0-3112 GCA_035627575.1 Caulobacteraceae bacterium
CGTGGAGTTCACCCGCGTCACCGCGCCGATCTCCGGCATCGTCTCCGACCGTCGCGTCGACCCGGGCAACCTGATCGCGGGCGGCAGCTCGGCAGGCGACATCCTGACCACCATCGTCTCCACCAGCCCGATCCACTTCACCTTCGAGGCTTCCGAGGCGCAGCTGCTGGCCTACCAGCGGAACGCGGGCAGCCGCGGCGGCGCCCGGGTGCAGGTGCGCCTGGCCGACGAGGCGGACTACCGCTGGAACGGCCGTATCGACTTCTCCGACAACGCGGTCGACGCCGGCTCCGGCGCCGTGCGCATGCGCGCGGTGATCGACAATCCCGGCGGCTTCCTGAAGCCCGGCCTGTTCGGCCGCGCCCGCATGGAGGGCTCCGCGCCCTACACCGCCATGCTGATCCCGGAGACGGCCATCGTCGCCGACGGTCCGCGCAAGGTCGCCTACGTCGTCGGAGCCGACGGCACGGTCGTGTCCAAGCCGTTGCAGCTCGGTCCGCTCACCGAAGGCATGCGCGTGGTCCGCTCGGGCCTTCGTCCCGACGACCGTGTCATTGTCACCGGCATCCAGCGCGCCCGCCCGGGCCAGAAGGTGCAGGTCAAGGCGACCCGCATCCAGCGCAGCGCTGAGCCGGCGCCCGACGCGCCGACCGTGCGCCGTGCGCCCTCCAAGACCGCCACCCCGACGGACTGAGGACAGACCGTGCGCTTTTCCCAGTTCTTCATCGACCGGCCGATCTTCGCGGCGGTCATCTCGGTCTTCATCGCCCTGATCGGCGCCTTCGCCTATCCGCTGCTGCCCCTGTCGCAGTACCCGGAGATCGCGCCGCCGACGATCTCGGTCGCCGCCGCCTACCCCGGCGCCTCGGCCGAGACCATCGCCGAGACGGTCGCCGCGCCGTTGGAGCAGGAGATCAACGGCGTCGAGGACATGCTCTACCTCACCTCGTCGTCCACCAACGGCGCGGCCCAGGTGACGGTGACCTTCAAGCCCGGCACCGACCTCGACGCCGCCCAGGTGCTGGTCCAGAACCGCGTCGCCCTGGCCGAACCGCGCCTACCCGAGCAGGTCCGCCAGGTGGGCGTGACGGTGAACAAGCAGTCCACCGGCTTCCTGATGCTGGTCGCCCTGACCTCGGACGATCCGACCGTGGATGTCGACTACATCGGCAACTACGCGAACTCGGCCCTGCGCGACCGCCTGCTGCGCATCGACGGCGTGGGCGGGGTGCAGATCTTCGGGGGCGGCCTCTATTCCATGCGGGTCTGGATCGACCCGGATCGCGCGGCCGCCCGCAACCTGACGGCGGACGAGATCGTCGCCGCCCTGCGCGCCCAGAACATCCAGGCCGCCGGCGGATCGCTCGGCCAGGCGCCCTACGACACCAACGTGGCCAACCAGCTGCCCGTTCAGGTGGAAGGCCGCTTGTCCGATCCCGAGCAATTCGGCGACGTGGTCATCAAGACCGACGCCGAAGGCCGCGTCATCCGCGTGCGCGACGTGGCCCGCGTCGAGCTGGGCTCCCAGGACTACGGCATCCGCGGCTATTTCGGCGGGAAGCGCGGCGTCGGCATGGCCATCATCCAGCAGCCCGGTTCCAACGCCCTGTCCACGGCCGAGGCGGTGCTCGAGGCGGTGGAGGACGCCAAGGCGACCTTCCCGCAGGGCGTGACCTACTCCATCCCCTACAATCCGACCGAATACGTCGCCGCCTCGGTCGAGGCGGTGCAGCACACCCTTCTCGAGGCGGTGATCCTGGTGGTCATCGTGGTGCTGGTGTTCCTGCAGACCTGGCGCGCCGCGATCATCCCGATCCTGGCGATCCCGGTGGCCCTGGTCGGCACCTTCGCGGTGCAGCTGGCGCTGGGCTTCTCGCTGAACTCCCTGTCGCTGTTCGCCCTGGTCCTGGCCGTCGGCATCGTCGTCGACGACGCCATCGTCGTGGTCGAGAACGTGGAGCGGAACATCCGCGAAGGGCTCAGCCCCCGCGAGGCCGCCTACAAGACCATGGAAGAGGTGTCCGGCGCGCTGGTCGCCATCGGCCTCGTGCTGCTGGCGGTATTCGTGCCGACCGCCTTCGTCTCAGGCATTCCCGGCGAGTTCTATCGCCAGTTCGCCGTGACTATCTCGGCCGCGGCCGTGATCTCGCTCCTGGTGTCCCTGACCCTGTCGCCGGCGCTCGCCGCAATGCTGCTGAAGCCGCACAAGGCGCACGGCGAACGCCACGGACCCCGATGGCTGCAGCCGGTCATGGTCGCCGGCCGCAAGTTCAACCAGGGCTTCGACTGGCTCAGCGACCGCTACGGCCGCCTGACCAGCCGGCTCATCCGCGCCAGCGTCATCGTGCTGGTCGTCTACGCCGGCCTGCTGGTCATCACCGGCTGGCGCCTCGGCGCGACGCCAGGCGGCTTCATTCCGCAGCAGGACCAGGGCGTGCTCATCGGCGTTGTCCAGCTGCCGCCCGGCGCCGCGCTCCAGCGCACCGACGACGTGCTGCAGCGCGCCGCCCAGACCATGCGCGACGTCCCTGGCGTGGAGAGCGTCGCCGCCTTCGCCGGCCTCGATGGGGCCAGCTTCTCGGCCGCGTCCAACGCGGGCACGGTGTTCGTGCGCCTGAAGGACTGGTCCGAACGCAACGAGGAGCAGTCCGCCGACATGCTGTCGGGCGCGATCATGGGCGCCGTGGGCTCCATCGAGGAGGCCAACATCTTCGTCCTGTCGCCCCCGCCCGTGCAGGGTCTGGGCAACGGCGGCGGGTTCAAGATGATGGTGCAGGACCGCTCCGGCGCCGGCTATCGCGAGCTCGAGGCGGCCGCCAATGGCCTGCTCGGCCCGGCCAATTCCAACGGCCAGACCATGGGCGTCTTCACCCAGTTCAACACTGGCTCGCCGCGCCTCACCGCCGAGGTGGATCGCGACAAGGCCCTGATGCTGGGGGTCCAACCGTCGCAGATCTACGGCACGCTGGGGACCTATCTCGGCTCGACCTACGTCAATGACTTCAACATGCTGGGCCGCACCTTCCGGGTGACCGCCCAGGCCGAGCCATCCAACCGCGACGACCCGACCGACATCGGCGGCCTGAAGGTGCGCTCCAGCTCCGGCGACATG
>DASPLM010000275.1:0-2686 GCA_035627575.1 Caulobacteraceae bacterium
CGAACTGCCACTGGTGCTGAAGGCCGAGGACCTGGACGTGCCGCTGCTGGATTCCACCGACGTCCTGGTGGCGAAGACGGTGGCGTGGGCGACCGCAGAGCTCCCTCCCGAGGAGGAACCGCTTACCGACGAAGAGATCACCTACTTCGCGGCCATTCGAGCGACCCGCGAGTTCGCCGAGGCCTGCGCGCGTTTCCGGGCGCAGAACGGCTATCCGGACAAGACGCCGCTCGATGAACTCATGACTTCCCTCGCGACCGAGTTGTGGGACCGCAACTTCAGCCAGGCCGAGGTTCGCGCCGCGTTCGAGCGGGCGACCAGCGCCCTGCACAGCTATGCAGCGCGAGTGGACAGGCGTCCGTAGGGCTCGGGTCGACGGCGAACGCCGCAGCGTTTCAGAAACTCAGCGCCGGCGCGCCGCCTTCAGCATGCGCAGGCCGAATATCGCCAGCCAGACGCCGCCGACGAAGACTACCAGGCCGGGCCCCGCCTCGCCGTAGATCGCCGCCGCGGCTGCACCCAGGCCAGCGCCCGCGGGCAGGTCGAGCACCGAAAGCCGGTCGATCACCGTCCAGGCCGCGCCGCCCGCGGCCAGCAGACCCAGCGCGGCGATCATCCCGGCGTTGAGCAGGTTGGCCGCGAACTGCTCTCCGCTGAGCGCATGGCGTGGCGCGGGCTCTGGTGGGCTCATGGACGTCCTCCCGGCCAAGACCTACCATCGGCGCCGCCGTCCGGCCAACGGCTGGGAGCCCGGACGCCGCGCTCCCCCGAAACACGAGGAGCTGGCGCATGAACCTCGGCATCTGGATCGCCATCGGCGTCGCCGTCGGGGCGGCCATCGGCGCCGCCACCGACAATGTCGGGATCGGCATCGCCCTGGGGATCGCCTTCGGCGTCGCCATCGGCGGGGCTGTCCAGTGGCTCCGGCGGCCCGGCGGCGGAAGTTCGACCGAGCCGCCCCCGTCCTGACCAAGCCTCTGATCGGACTGGGGAGACCGAGCTTTCCGGACGTGCCGCACTGCACTACGCTCGGGCGATACGCCGAGGACGTGGGGCATGGCAGACGATCCTGATTCCAAGCCGCCGCGCCGGCCCCGCCGGGCGTCCGCGCCCAACACCACCGACCCGCTGGACATCGCGCTCGAGGCCGAACTGGCCGGTGAGGCGCCGCCGGCTTCGGTCACGGCCATCCTGCACGAACACGCCCGCCTGATCCGGGCCCAGCGCCGCAACGAGAACCTGGGCTCGGCCCTGAAGGTGCTGACCGGCGTGGTGGGGCTGGTCGCCGCCGCAGCCATCGGCGCGATGGTGTGGCAGGCCTCCAACGAGCGCGGCCTGGTCATCGAGGCCTTCTCGGTGCCGCCCGACATGGCCGCCGACGGCTTGACCGGCCAGGTGCTGGCCGCCCAGCTGGAGGACCGGCTGAGCGCGCTGCAGGCGCGTACCGACTCCGCCCGCGCGGCGGCGACCTACGCCAACGACTGGGGCCACGACATCAGCGTCGAGATTCCCCAGACCGGCGTCTCCATTTCGGAGCTGCAGCGCTGGCTGCGCCAGTGGCTGGGTCACCAGACCCGCGTCAGCGGCGAGATATTCCGCACGCCCACGGGGGAACTGCGCCTGGCGGTGCGCACCGGCGGTCAGACCGGCGACACCGCCGTCGGCTCCGCCGCCGATCTCGACGACCTGATGCAGAAGGGCGCCGAAGCCCTGTTCGCGCGCACCCAACCCTATCGCTACGGCGTCTACCTGGCGCAGAACAGCCAGGTCGAGAAGGCGAGGCAGGTCTTCAGCGACCTTGCCCAAGACGGACCCGCGGAAGAGCGCGCCTGGGCCGTCATGGGGGTCGGCCTGCTGGATCCGGACATGCGTCGGAAGCGTGATCTGTTGAACCGCGCGCTGCGGCTCGACCCCGACAACTCCCTGGCCTGGAGCAACCTGGTCGAGCTCGAGGCGGTGCTCGGTCACCCCGAGAACGCGCTCGACGCGGCTCGCCGCGGTCTGGCGCTGTTGGGCGAGCGTGACCGGGGCGGCATGGGAACCGCGACGGCCAATGCCTCCGTTCCGATCCTGCGGGTGACGATCGCGACGCTGGTCGGCGACTACGCCGCGGCCGCGGAAGCGGTGAAGCCGCTGTACGAACTGCCGAGCTACTACGGTTCACGCGAATACGCTCCCATCGAACACGCCATCTTGCTGGCGCGCAACCACGACCCGGCGGCGGCCGAGGTCATCCTGCCTGCCGGGCAGTCCGATGCGGACCTCACCCGCGCCCTTGCTCCGTGGAGCGTGAGCTCCAGCGCGCGCGCCGAGATCGCGATGGCGCGCGGCGACTGGGCCACGGCGCTCGCGGAGATCGCCGGCATGGAGAGCGAGGCGACCGCGGCCCTGACCGCCGGCGGTCTCACCCCGGGGGTGAACGATACGCCGGTCGTGGACGCGCGGCGGGTGGAACTGCTCGCCCGGCTCGGCCGGTTCTCGGAGGCCGCGGATCGTGCGGGCCGACTTCCGCCGGACTGCTACGAGTGCCTGGTGGCGCGCGGTGAGCTGGCGGCGCGCATGGGTCGGGCGGTGGAATCGGACCGCTGGTTCGCCCGCGCGGCAGCGGCGGGCCCGAGTCTGGTGATCGCCGAAGCGCGTTGGGCCGAGATGCTCCTGCTGCGCAAGGATGCGAAGGCGGCCCTTG
>DASPLM010000276.1:0-3856 GCA_035627575.1 Caulobacteraceae bacterium
GCCCGTCGCCAGCGCCTCGGCGCCCAGGTCGCGCGCGGTCTGCAGCAGGTCGCGGAACTTGACGGTCTGGTTGCAGCGGATGCACGGCACCGGCGTCTGGCCGCGCAGGTAGGTGTCGGCGAACTGGTCGATCACCGACTCGCGGAAGCGGCTTTCGTAGTCGAGCACGTAGTGGGGGATGCCCAGGGTCTCGGCCGCCAGGCGGGCGTCGTGGATGTCCTGGCCGGCGCAGCAGGCGCCCGACTTCTTCACCGCGGCGCCGTGGTCGTAGAGCTGCAGGGTCACGCCGACCACGTCGTAGCCGGCCGCGTGCAGCAGGCCGGCCACCACCGTGGAGTCCACGCCCCCCGACATGGCGGCCACCACGCGCGACCCCTTGGGCAGGCCGACGGCCTGGCGCGCGAGATCGATCGCCCGGTCGAGGTCGACGGCTTCGATGTCTGGAATGGGGCAGGCCACGGTCATGGGGCGCTATGTAGCCCTTGCGCCCGGCGATTTCGAGGCTTGGCCACGAGGACCCGTCGCCGCGGGCCGGGGCGGGGCCGCCAGAGGCGTCCGATTCTGTTGTGTTTCACGTGAACTGACGCGCAGGAACACGGCTCCGTCGCGCCTCATGGCGCAGGGCCGTCGCAAGCGACGGCCGGAAGCCTATCGCAACAGGTCCAGCAGGCTCACGTCGCGCAGCTGGGACACCACCTGGGCCGACGCCTGCACCGCCAGCTGCTGCTGCTGCAGCCTTGTCAGGGCCTCGGCCATGTCCACGTCGGTGCGCTTGCCGATGATGCCGTCCAGGGCGTCCATCTGGTCCTTCTGGGAGTCCACATGGGTCTCGACGCGGGTCTGCAGCGAGCCGTTGCGCGCCCCCGCGTTCACAGCGCCCTCGTGGGCCGACTGGAACTGGCCGATCATGCCCTCGAGGAAGTCCTGCTGGACCTCGGTGAGCTGGCCGGCGAAGGGCCCGTCCGGCCCGTCGTTGAACGCCTTCAGCTGGCGGAAGGTCTCGAACAGGTCGCGGCCCAGCTCGTTGGCCAGGAACCCGGTCTCGACCACGGTGTAGTCGTCCAGCCGCGACGCCGCCTTCAGGGTGTCGTTGCTGAACAGGTCGTCGACGCTGCCCGCCGCGGTCAGGTCCGCCAGGGTGTCTGCATCGACCGGCGAGCTGTCGGTGCGGGCGCCGCCGAACAGGAAGCGGCCCTCGTGCTTGGCGTTCAGGCTGTCCAGGGCCTGCTGGAAGCGGCCCTCCAGGTCGATCATCAGCGCGTCGGCGCGGCCGGACGCCAGGGACTCGGCGATCGCCTGGCGCGCGCCGTCCGCGGCGTCGCCGAGGTTGGTGAGGGCCAGGTCCTGCGACTCCAGCCGCGAGGCCACCGCCTCGCCGTTGGCCACGAAGCCGCCCAGCCGGGCCTGGGCCGACTTGAACGCCGTCAGGCTCTCGGCGCTGCGCCCGTAGCCCTTCAGGTCGGTGGCCACCTTGGTGGTGCTGACCTGGTTCTGCGCGTCGAACAGGCGCGACTGCGCATTCATCAGGTTCATCAGGGCGGAATTCCACCCGTCGGCGGTCGAAACGCGGGTCATGCCATCATCCCGATCAGTACGTCGTACATGTCCTTGGCGGCCTGGATCATCCGGGCCGAGGCGTTGAAGGCCTGCTGGTAGGTGGTCATCTTCACCAGCTCCTCGTCGAGGTTGACGCCCTCGTGCGAGGTGCGCCGCGACTGGGCCTCGGTGGCGAGCGCATTGGCCGAGGTGAGGGCGGTCTTGGCCGCCGAGGCGCGGCCGCCGACATCGCCGGCCAGGTCCGACATGTAGCGCGAGATGGTCATCGCCCCGCCCGCGGCGCCGCCGGCGAAGGCGAAGTTAACGGTCGCCTCGCCCACGTCGGCCAGGGCGCGCGCGCCGCGGCCGTCTCCGTTGGACAGCGCCGCGGTCCCGGCGGGCGCCGTCAGGTCCAGCCTGGCCAGGGCCAGCAGCTTGGGATCGCGATCGATGTCGGCGCGGATGGTGAAGCCGGTGGTGCGCGCGGCCCGCGTGCCCGCGTCGACGCCGAACAGTTCGCTGAAGGACGGCCCGCCGGGGCCGCGGCTGGTCTGGTCGTCGATGACCGACAGGGTCGCCTGCTGGCTGTTGCCCGAAAACGCCAGGTTGCCGTTGGCGTCCAGGGCGAAGCTGCCGTAGCGGCCCACGCCCGAGGCGGGATCGTTCAGGGCGGCGACCAGGTCGTTCATGGTCCCGCCGGGCGGGATGGCGACGGTGATGTCCCGCATCCGTGCGCCGGTCGGCGAACTCATGCGGAAGCTGATGGTGTCGCCGGCGGTGAAGCCGTGGGCGTCGGTCGGGCGCAGGCCCGTATCGTAGTTGTAGATCCGGTCCGACCGGATCAGGTCGTTCATGCCGAAGAAGGTCGAGAAGTTCTGGCCCGCCTTGGCCGAGGGGGGCGTGCCGTCGGCGATGGCCACGCCATTGCCGGCGCTGGCGGTCAGGGACAGGGCGCCGTTGGCGAAACCGGCCGTGCCGTAGCCGCCGAGCGCCGTGTTCACGGTCGAGAGGAAGTTGCCCGGCGTGAAGGCTACCGCCCCGCCGCCGTCGACGCTGAGGGTGCCGGCCGAGAAGTCCACCTCGACCCGGCGCTGGATCACGCCGGCGCTGTTGGTCACGGCGATGGTGCTGCGGCCGGTGAAGCCGCCGATGGCCGTGGGCAGATCGAGCCCGGTGTTGCGGCCGGTCAGGCTGTTGGGCGCGGGCGAGGCGCTGTTGCTGTTGTGGGCGCGGTTCAGCTCGCCGACCATGCGCGAGACGACCTCGGACAGGCGCTCGGCGGTCTGGGCCGATTCCACGTCGCGGAACTCGAGCAGGCCCTTGATCTCGCCCGAGCCCAGGTGGTCGAGCATCGAGCGCTTCTGACCGTGGGGCTCGGTGATCCACAGTTCGCTGAAGTCGGTGCGCGCGTCGACGGTGCCGGCCGCCTTGTAGGACAGGGTCGCGGCGCCCTGGCCGGCCAGCAGCATGCCGTCCCCGGTGCGCAGGGTCACGCCGCCGGTGGCGCGGGGCAGGATGCGGATGTCGAGGTAGGTCGAGAGCTGGTCGATCAGCTGGGCCTGGGCGCTCTCGGCGCCGGAGGTGTCGCCCCCGCCCACGGCGGCGCGCGAGATCTCGACGTTCAGGTCCTCGATGCCCTTGAGCAGGTCGTTGACGGTGTCGACCGCCGAGGTCAGCCGGTTGTCGGCGTCCAGCCGCGCGTCCTGGATGCCGCCGGCGACCCGCGAGGCCTCGTTCAGCAGGGCCTTGGCCTGGACGATGGCCTCCTGGCGGCGCGGCGAGGACAGCGGGTCCTCGGCGGTGACGGCAAAGGCGGCGAAGACCTGGTCGGCCAGGTCGAAGAAGCTGGAGGTCCCGGTGGGGTCGCCGAACAGGCTCTGCACGCTGTCGAGCAGTTCGTAGCGGACGCCCGCGCGCGAGGCGTCGGCCGAGGCGGTCAGGCTGGCGGCCTGGAGGAAGCGGTCGGTGGCGAGGCGGATCTTCGCCACCTCGACGCCGGAACCCATGCCCTCGATAGAGGTGGAGCGCTGCTCGACGGTCTTGCGGACGTAGCCGACCGTATTGACGTTGGCGACGTTGTCCGAGATCACCCGCAGCTGCGCCTGGGCGACCTGCAGGCCCGAGTTCGCCGAGTTCATGATGGTGGCGAGCGACACGGCCTAGCCCTCCCGGCCCGGCAAGGCGATGGCGCTGCCCGGCAGAATCTGCCCGGTCCGAGCGCTGCGCGCCACACCATCAGCCTTGAAAATCATGCACTTTCTCCCGTCGGAACGGTCGTTCGAGAGAGGGCGGCGCAAGGATGGGGCCAGAGGCGGCGGCA
>DASPLM010000277.1:0-2763 GCA_035627575.1 Caulobacteraceae bacterium
GGCGGGTCGGCCGCCATGATCGCACTGGCCGCCCCGCTGGCGCGCGGCTCGCGCCACCCCCTGGCCCGCGCCCTGGCCGAAGCGGCGGGCGAGGGCCCCGTCGCCGCCGACATCGTCGAGACCGCCGGCCTCGGCGTGGAAGGCGTGATCGACGGCAGGCGCGCGCGGCTGGGCCGCGCCAGCTGGGTCGGCGCCGGCGAGACCAGCGGCGAGGCCACCGAGCTGTGGTTCGGCTTCCAGGGCGAGACCAAGGTCCGCTTCCACTTCACCGACAGCCTGCGGCCCGAGGCGGCCGAGGTGATCGGCAAGCTGAAGGCCCGCGGCCTCGGCGTCGAGATCCTGTCCGGCGATACGGCCGGCCCGGTCCGCGCCATCGCCCGGGAGCTCGGCGTCGAACAGTGGCGCGCGGGCCTGACCCCCGTGGAGAAGGCCGCCGCCCTCGACGCGCTCAAGGCCTCGGGCGCGAAGACCCTGATGGTCGGCGACGGCCTCAACGACGCGGCCGCCCTGGCCAAGGCCCACGCCAGCATGGCGCCCGGAACGGCGGCGGAAGCCAGCCAGAACGCCGCCGACCTGGTGTTCGACTCCGGCCTCCGCGCGGTCGTGGAAGCGCTCGAGGTCGCGCGGCGGGCCCGCAAGCACGCGCTGGAGAACTTCGGCTTCTCGGCCCTCTACAACGTGGTCGCCACGCCGCTGGCGATCGCCGGCCTCGCCACCCCCTTCGTCGCCGCCCTCGCCATGAGCGGCTCGTCCCTGGTGGTGACGCTGAACGCCCTGCGGCTTCACCTGGGGAGGCTCGACCGATGAGCGCTCTGATGTGGCTCGCGCCGATGTCGGTGCTGCTGGGCCTGATCGGCCTGGGGGCCTTCGTCTGGACCTTCGCCGCCGGCCAGTACGAGGATCCGGACGGCGACGCCGCGCGTATCCTGCTCGACGACGAGGGGCCGGCGGCATGAAGCGGATCGCAGTCCTCCTCGCGGTCGCGGTCGCGGTCGCGGTCGCCGGCCCCGCCGTCGCCTCGCCGGGCCACCCCCACGACCACGGCGCGTCGGCGGCGGTCTACGGCCAGCCGGGAGATCCGGCCCAGGTCACGCGCACCGTCGAGGTGGTCGCGACCGACAACGCCTTCGACCGGCCCGGTATCCGGGTTCGCGCCGGCGAGACCGTACGCTTTGTCCTCCTCAATCGGGGCGAGACGGTGCACGAGCTCACCGTCGGCGACGCCGCCGCCCAGCAGAGCCACCGCGCATTGATGGCCGAGGTCACGGACGAGGACCTCGCCGCCGGCGCCCATGCGCATCCCAATGCGGTGACGGCGGCGCCGGGCGAGCGCGCCGAACTGGTCTGGCGCTTCGCCGGACCAGGGCGCTTCGAGTTCGCCTGCAACGTGCTGGGCCATGCGGAGCAAGGCATGGCGGGGGTGCTGACGGTCGACTGACACGGCCGCGCTTACGTACAATTCCCGAGCCGACCGGCCCGCCGGCCTTGTTCCTGCGCAACGTTTCGACGGGTCCGCTCCCCGATTTTCCAGCCACGGCCGACGAGCCGTTCCCTGGACTTCGGATGCACCCCATGCGGCTCTCCCTTTCGGTTTCGGCCACCGCCCTCCTCCTCGCCCTCGCCGCCGGCCCCGCGCTGGCGGACGACGCCGTCGTGCCCGGTGCGCCGGACGCCCCGGTGACCACCGCCCCGGCCATCGAGGAGTCAACCACGGTCGAGGCGGTCATCGTCACCGCAGTGCGCAATCCCGAGGATCCGCGCATTGTCGCCAACACCCGCGAGCGCCTGTCGCGCACGCCGGGCGCCGTGTCGGTGGTCGCCAACGAGAGCTTCGAGAACCGCACCGCCCAGGGCATGAGCGACCTGCTGCGCGACGTCCCCGGCGTGCTGGCCCAGAAGCGCTACGGCGAGGAGAGCCGCCTCTCCATCCGGGGCTCGGGCCTGAGCCAGGGCTTCCACCAGCGCGGCGTGCTGCTGGCCCAGGACGGCGTCTCCTTCGCCGACGCCGACGGCTTCTCCGACTTCCAGGGCGTCGACTCCCAGACCGCCCGCTACATCGAGGTCTTCCGCGGCGGCAATGCGCTGCGCTTCGGCGGCGCCCAGCTGGGCGGGGCGGTGAACCTGGTCACCCCGACCGGCCGCACCGCCGAGTCCGAGAACCTGCTGCGCCTCGAAGGCGGCTCCTTCGGCACGCTGCGGGCCCAGGGCTCGATCGCGCGCGAGAGCGGCGACTGGGACGTCTACGCCAACCTGGGGGCCCTGGTCTCCGACGGCTGGCGCCAGCAGAGCGAGCAGGCCCAGGTCCGCGGCACGGTCAACCTGGGCCGCAGCTTCGGCGAGGACCGCGAGGTCCGCCTGATCGTCTACGCCGCCGACGTCCAGCAGGAGGTTCCCGGGACCCTGACGCTGTCCCAGGCGCTGAAGACGCCGCGGATGGCGCCCGCCGTCAACGTGGCCAACGACTACGCCCGCGACCTCGGCCTCGTGCGCACCACCCTGCAGACCCGCTGGCGCTTCAGCGAAAGCCTCGTGTTCGAGGGCGGCGTCTACGCCACCACCAAGGACTTGTTCCACCCGATCTACCAGGTCATCGACCAGCAGAGCGAAACCCAGGGCCTGTTCGGCCGCTTCGACTGGAGCGGCGAGGTCGCCGGCCTGAAGGCCGACCTCTACGCCGGCCTCTCGTATCGCCAGGGCGAGCTGGAGGCGCTGCAGTTCGTCAACGTCGGCGGCCGTCGCGGCGCCCAGACCTCCGACGCGATC
>DASPLM010000278.1:0-3686 GCA_035627575.1 Caulobacteraceae bacterium
CCCCGCGTGGCCGGGTCGAACCAGACGTCGTCGGGCTGGGCGACGCTCCAGCACTGGTTCATGATGTGCTGGAAGCTCTCGCCGGTGTTGTACGACGGCGTCTTGGGCGAGCGGGCGCCGGGGTTGATCTGGAACCGGTTCCCCTGGCCCGGCGCGAGGTTGGCCAGGGCCTGGAGCTCGTCCTCGCTCATCTCCGACAGGCCCAGGAACCCGCGCTCGTCCTGCGGGTCGCCCGACACCCGGGGGGGCGGATCGTCCGCCTCGCCCTTCAGTTCGGCAGGACTGTACAGCCACCCCATCAGGTGGTCGAAGCCGCGGTTCTCGAGCATGAGAACGACCACGTGCTTGATCCCGTTGCCGGGAAGTACGTTCTTCATCGTCCGACCTTTCCGTCGACTCCGCGGACAGGCCGCCCCTACTGTTCGCGGGCGACCGCGTACTCGGCCAGCTTGACCGCCCGCGACGCCTGCCGCTGTGCCGCGTCGACGGCCTTCTCCAGCGCGATCTCGGCGTTGTGGATGGCGCGCTCCTGGGCGGACGCCCCGCGCTCGACCGCCTCCTCGACCGTCTTCTCGGCGCGGTGGACGGCGCGCTCGGCCGCCTCGACCGCCTCGGTGGCGGTCAGCCGGCCGTGGTGGCGCCCCGGCCGCGGATCGGAGATCGAGTACTCGGCGTCGTGCACCACCTCGGAGGCGCGCTCCTCCGCGCGAGTGGCCGCCGCCATGGAGCGCCGCTCCAGGTTCGCGTCCTCGCGTTCCAGGATGATCTCGCGGGGGATACGGGGCTTGCGGGGTTTCCTGCGCGTCATGATGCGTTCTCCAGTTTGCGTGCGGCGCGCCCGTTGGCGCTGGTCTCCTGGTCGGGACGGGCCCGGAACCAGCTGAGCGAGATGATTCCCGCCGGATCGAGCTGCAGTTCCGCCTCGTGGCGGCGGCCCTCGATGGGGAAGGTGCAGGTGGCGCCGTCCTGGGCCATCAGGCCCCGGTGGACCGGCGCGGCGGACAGCAGCCGCTGCGACTCGGCGACGTAGTGCTCGACGAAGGCGCGGGCGGCCTGGCCGGTCTCGCCGGCGTAGGCGGTGTGCGAGACGATCTCGCGCACCCCGGCCGAGATCCGCGCGAACCCGATGGAGCGGCCCCACATCAGCCACAGCTCGACCGCCTCGGCGACCTGCTTGGGCGCGACGAGGCCGGGCACCTCGGGGCAGTTCAGCGCGCCGAGCAGCAGCGGCGCCAGGGCGTGCACCGCCGCCTCCGCGTGCCTGGCCCGGCCCTGGACCTTGGCCGATCCGATGCGCTCGGACAGCGTCAGGTAGACCCGGAAGTAGTCGGCGAACTCGCGCGGGGTGCGCCCCTGCTCCAGGGCGAACAGGCCGGCCTGGCGCTCCAGCTCGAGGTCCTCGTCGTCCTGGCGCGGATAGTCCCGGAACAGGTCGTAGATCGCCTTGCGGTCCTCCAGGCCCATGAACTGGAACACCGGCGCGTCCGCGAAGCCGAGCTCGCCCAGCCAGGCCGTTCCCTTGTCCAGGTCGCCCTGGCTGAGGATGCCGTGGGCCTGCAGCAGGCGGTGAGTGTGGTGCGTCGACTTGACGTCGCGCTCCTTCAGCTCGGCGCGCGCCAGGATGCGCAGGTCGCCGTCATTGAGGGTCATCAGCTTGGCCGGGCTGATCAGCACCTGCAGTTCGCGCAGCAGGGCGAAGCGCGAGGCATGCAGGCCCTCCTGGACCCCGGTCAGCATCCGGCTCTCGTCGCCGAACTGATAACGGGCGACCGGATCGAGGATGGCCCAGCGGAGCCATTCGACCCCGCCGTCGATGAAGGCCAGGACCAGGCGGCAGCGTTCGGACAGGTCGCCCGGGCTCTGCAGCATGCGGTTGGCGATGGTGATGCTCATGTCGGGACCTCAGCCGGAGGGGAAGCTCTTGAGGACCGACGCGGCCGCCTCGCCGATGGCTTTGAAGTCGCCGGTGGCCCCGGTCATCATCGTCTGGGCCTCCTGGATGACGTCCTTGTACCGGGGGTCCTTGGTGGCCAGGAACTGGGCCATGGCCACGCCCGCCGCCGTGGTGGCGATGGTGGAGATGTTGCGCAGGGCGTCGGCGGCGTCCTGCACCGCGATGGCGCTGGACTGGGCGACGGACTGATAGGCCTTGCCCGCCCCGCTGGTCAGCACGACCTGGGGCGCCATCGTCGCGTGGCTGACCTTGTTCAGCACGTCGACGACCTGGGCGTTCACGGTGGTGGGGTCCGACATGGATCCTCCTTACAAGCGGGCGGCCGGGGGGCCGGTTACGTCTTCTTCGGGCGAGGGCGGCCCGCGGACGTCCGCGGCGCCCTGGCCGCCTTCGCGGCCTGGGGAGCGGGCGGCGCCGGCGGAGCCGGAGGCGCGGGTGGAGGCGGCGGAGGCGGCAGGGGCGCGGCGATGTCGGCCGCGAGCGCCTGCAGGTCCGCCTTGGCGGCGGCCGACACGGCCGGATCCGCGCTGGCGGCCTGGTTCCTCAGCGCCTGCACGGCCGCTTCGCCCTGGTCCATGATGAGGTCGTCCGGCGTGGGGCCCACCGGCGTGGCCTGGCCGGCGACCGCCGCCAGCAGCTCGAGGTCGGCCTGCGCCTGGGCGGCCTGGGCTGCGGTGATGGAGGCCTGGGCCTGCAACTCGCGGATGGCCGCTTCGCCCTCGTGATAGGCGATGTCGATCGCCGCGCCTGTCGACGGGTCGTGGGGGCCCGGCAGGGGGTCGATGTGCGGCGGCGCCGGAAGCGGCGGCAGCGGGAAGGGCGGCAGCGGGAACGGCGCCTGGAGCATCTTGGCGCAGGCGGCGGTGACCGCCGCGGTGCCGACCATGCTCGCGCCCTGCTGGCGCATGACGGCGTTGTGCATCGCCATGCCCAGGCTCTCGACCATCACGGCGTCCAGCATCCCGAACGCCTGGGCCGGCGCCTGGCCGGTGGACAGGGTCACGACCGTGGAGACCGAATCCACGATCCGGCTGTTGACGGTGCCGTCGTTGCTCATCTGCTCAGGCTCCCTTGGCTATGATCATGGCCAGCACCTGGACCAGGGCGGCGTTGCTGATGACCTGGCCGCGCTGCTGGTTGGCGGCCGCGTTTTCCATCGCCAGGCCGATGCTGTCGGCCATGGCCACGTACGTCATTCCCATCGCCACCGACGGCGCGAGGCCCACGCTCAGGGCCGTGCCATCGACGACCGATCCGACCACGGTGGCGACGCCCGAAGTGTCCGGCACGGCGTGCGCTCCGTCGCTGGGCTCCCCTCAGGGGGCGGGCGGCCGGCCGCCCGGGTCGTTGCGAGACGCCCCGGCTGGCCGGCCGGCGGACCTAGAAGATGTCCCGGGTGGCGATGCCGGTGGAGCTGGTGTCCACCGACAGCAGGGTGGCCACGCCCTGGGACGTGGAGGCCTGCATGGTTACGTAGGACTGCTGCTGGTTGTTGGTGGCGTTGTGGGCCGCGTTGCCCAGCGCCTGGCTGGTGGTGATGAACAGGTTGCCCATGGCCATGGCCGGGGCGTCGCCCAGCACCTTGGTGTTCACCTGGGTGATCGAGTCGGTGATCTGGCTGTTGAGGGCGGTGGGGAATGCCATGTCGGTGTTCCTTGCGGGATAGGGATGGATTCAGGGCTGGCGGACGACCGGCGTCAGCCTCCCAGGATCTTCTTGGTGGCGAGGCCCG
>DASPLM010000279.1:0-5371 GCA_035627575.1 Caulobacteraceae bacterium
CGAATATTTTTGAGTTGTTTGCAGTGGTGATTGCATAGAAGAAGGGCGCAGCTTCCTGACGGAAGCCACGCCCTCTTTCATCGGCCTCGTGCGAGGTCTTAGTAGCGGTAGTAACCGCGGCGATAGTCCTGACGGTCGTGCCGCTCGAAGCGGATGCGGGCGGCCAGGCGATCGAAACGACGGTCGAGGTCCTGGCGTTCCCAGCGCGACAGCCCGCCGCCCGAGTAGCGGTAGCGGTTCTCCAGATGCGCGATCTGGCGGAACTCGGCGCGCAGGCGGACCGCTTCGGCGCGGGTCAGGTCGCCGCGACGCACGCCCATGTCGATGCGCCGGTCGAGGTTGGCCTGCCGCTGGTTGATGTTCTGCCAGCCGCCATAGCCGCCGCCGTAATAGGCCTGGGCGCTGGCGGGCGCGGCGACGGCGATGGCCGAAACCGCGAGCACAGAGGCGATAAGCTTTTTCATCTTCCTGCTCCTTCGTTCCGGGCCGCCGGGGCAGCGGCCTATGGAGCCATTCAATCAAACCGCGCCTGACCCCAAGCTGAAGCGGGCATTCAGGTTGGTTCATGTTCGTGAACCGGCGGACCGGCGATTCCGGGACAAACGAAAACGGCGCGGCCCCGAAGGACCGCGCCGCCATTTCGGTTCAGGCGGAACCGGCCTTAGCGGCGGTTCTGCCAGTCGTTGCGCTCCCAGCGGATCCTGGCCGCCAGGATCTCGAACCGGCGCTGCAGGTCCGCGCGCTCGTTGGCGCTCAGGCCGTCGCGGCGGTAGTTCGCCTCGAGCTGCACCAGATAGCGCCACTCGCTGCGCAGGCGCACCGCCTCGGCCTGGGTGATCGTGCGGTTGCGCACGCCGGCGTCGATGCGACGCTCCAGGTTGGCCGACCGGTCGGAGATGGCCCACCAGGCGTTGCCGCCGCCGGGGCGGGTGTCGTTGTCCGTGCGCTCGTTGAAGATGCGCGTGCGGATGATGTTGAAGCGACGATCGAGGTCAGCCTTCTCGCGGGTCTCGAGGCGGCCCTCCGAGCGACGGTAGCTGTCTTCCAGGCGCTCCAGTTCACGCAGGTCCTGGCGCAGCTGGGTCGCCTCGGCGCGGGTCAGCTGGCCGTTGCGGATGCCGATCTCGATGCGCTGTTCCAGGGCCGGGATGCGGCGGCTGATGGGCTCGAAATCGGCCTGGTCGTAGCGGATCTGCGAGATCAGGAAGTCGTAGCGGCGCTGCAACTCCGAACGCTCGGCGGCGCTGTAGCCGCCGGCCCGGTACCGGGTCGCCAGGTTGACGAACGCGGTGTAGTTGCGCCGCAGCTCATCGGCCTCGTTGCGGTTCAGGTTGCCGGCGCGCATGCCTGCATCGACCCGCTGGTTGAAGTCCTGCTCGCGCTGGCGCAGGGGCTCCCAGGCGCCCGTGAAGTTGCCGCCGCGGTCGTTGTTGTCGGCGCGCTCGGTGCGGATCTGGCGATTGAGGGCGTCGAAGCGGCGGTCGAGGTCGATCCGCTCGGCCGCGCTCAGGCCGTCGCGGCG
Source organism: Caulobacteraceae bacterium (assembly GCA_035627575.1). GTDB lineage: Bacteria > Pseudomonadota > Alphaproteobacteria > Caulobacterales > Caulobacteraceae > JAEZEZ01. The sequence continues at coordinate 1,523 of DASPLM010000279.1, forward strand.
ATAGCGGGCCTCGACGTCCGCGATCTGGCGCAGTTCGGCGCGCAGGCGGGCGGCTTCGGTCGAGGTGATGGCGCCGTTGCGGGCCGCCGTGTTGATCCGCTGTTCGATATTGGCCTGACGCTCGTTGACGCTCTGGGCGAGCGCCGGAGCGGCGGTCCCGGCCAGGGCGGTCGCGGCCAGCAGTGCGAGAACATGTTTTCTCATAGGATCGCTCCTTGGTGTTTGTGTCACCGCGGCTGCGGCGATGGGGGGAAGCTAGTCACTCGGTCCTGACACGCGTCTGAACCGCGCCCGTCAGGCGCCGTTCATCTTTGCTGTAAGGCTCCGGCGCCCTTAACGCGCCGGAACGCAAATGGCGCCAAAGATTATGGTTACGCTTGCACTGATCGGCGTGATGGCGCGCGAACAGGGCCAAACTGTGAAGCTTGCGGTGGAAGCGCAAGTTCTTCTTGCATCGCGCGCGCTCCCGGCGTTCCGCTTAGGCTCATGAGCCTCCCCGCCAAGCCCTCCCGCCGCCCCGAACGTCCCTGGTTCTCGTCCGGCCCGACCGCCAAGCGCCCGGGCTGGAAGACGTCGGACCTCGCCGGAGCCCTGATCGGCCGGAACATCCGTGCGCCGGCCGTGCTCGCGCGTTTCCGCCAGGGGGTGGAGATGACGCGCGAGGTCCTGGAGGTTCCCCCCAGCCACCGGATCGTCCTGGTCCCCGGCTCGGATACGGGCGCGATGGAGGCGGCCATGTGGGGCCTGCTGGGCTGCCGGCCGGTGCAGGTCATGGCCTACGAGAACTTCGGCAAGCTGTGGAAGACGGACCTGCTGGACCATCTCGGCGTCGGCGCCGAGGTGCTGTCGGCGCCCTTCGGCCGGCTGCCCGGCCTCGGCCAGGTCAATCCTGCCGCCGACCTGGTCTTCGTCTGGAACGGCACCACCTCGGGCGTGCGCGTCCCGAACGCCGACTTCATCGCCGCCGACCGCGAGGGTCTCACCATCTGCGACGCCACCTCGGCGGCCTTCGCCATGGACCTGGACTGGGACAAGCTCGATGTCGTCACCTTCTCGTTCCAGAAGGCGCTCGGCGGCGAGGCGGGGGCGGGCATGGCGGTGCTGTCGCCCCGCGCCATCGAGCGGCTGAACACCTACGTGCCGCCGCGGCCCCTGCCCAAGGTCATCCGGCTGCAGGCGGACGGCAAGGCCGACGAAGCCCTGTTCGACGGCGGGTTGATCAATACCTTCTCCCTCCTGACGCTCGAAGACTGGATGGACGCCCTGCGCTGGGCCTCGCGCATCGGCGGCCTGGCCGAGCTGAAGCGGCGGACGCTGGCCAACTACGAAGCGCTGGAGGCGTGGGTCGAGCGCACGCCCTGGATCGACTTCGTCGCCCGCGACCGGGCGATCCGTTCGGAGACGTCGGTCTGCCTCGAGGTCAGCGATCCGGCCGTGGCCGGGCTGCTCGAGGCCGAGCGCCACGCCCTGTTGGCGCGCATGATCTCGAGCCTCGAGCGCGAGGACGTGGCCTACGACGTCAACGCCCACCGCTCCGCTCCTCCCGGCCTGCGCATCTGGTGCGGCTGCACCGTCGAGACGGCGGACCTGGAGGCCCTGACCCCCTGGCTGGAATGGGCCTACGCCCACGCCCGGGCGGAAGTTCAGGCCGCTTGACGAGAGCCCGGCGACAGGGGCGGCGGACTGGGCTATAGGCTCCGCGGCTTCAGCAAGGATCAGGACTTTGGCGAACGTCGCGGTGGTCGGCGCCCAGTGGGGCGACGAGGGCAAGGGCAAGATCGTCGACTGGCTGTCGAACCGGGCCGACATGGTCGTGCGGTTCCAGGGCGGCCACAACGCGGGCCACACCCTGGTGGTCGGCGAGACGGTCTACAAGCTCTCCCTGCTCCCCTCCGGCGTGGTTCAGGGCAAGCCCTCGGTGATCGGCAACGGCGTCGTGGTCGATCCCTGGGCCCTGCTGGACGAGATCGGCCGCATCGAGGCCCAGGGCGTGACGATCTCGCCCGACCTGCTGATGCTGGCGGACAACGCCTGCCTGATCCTGCCCCTGCACCGCGACCTGGACGCGGCGCGCGAGGCCGCCGCCGGCGCCGGCAAGATCGGCACCACCGGCCGTGGCATCGGGCCGGCCTACGAGGACAAGGTCGGTCGGCGCGCCATCCGTGTCGCCGACCTGGCCGATCCCTCCGTGCTGCCGGCCAAGATCGAGCGCCTGCTGGCCCACCACGGCGCCCTGCGCCGCGGCCTGAACCTGCCCGAGGTGAAGCCGCAGGACCTGATCGACCAGTTGATGGAGGTCGCGCCCAGGGTGCTGGCCTACGCCCGGCCCGTGTGGCTCGAACTGGAGAAGGCTCGCGTCGCCGGCTCGCGCATCCTGTTCGAGGGCGCCCAGGGCACGCTGCTGGACGTCGACCACGGCACCTATCCTTACGTCACCTCGTCCAACACGGTGGCCGGCCAGGCCGCGGCCGGTTCGGGCCAGGGGCCGCGCTCGGTCGGTTACGTGCTCGGCATCGTCAAGGCCTACACCACGCGGGTGGGCGAGGGGCCCTTCCCGACCGAACTGTTCGACGCGGTCGGCCAGCGCATCGGCGAGAAGGGCCGCGAGTTCGGCACGGTCACCGGCCGCGCGCGGCGCTGCGGCTGGTTCGACGCGGTGCTGGTGCGCCAGTCCATCGCCGTGAACGGCATCGACGGCGTCGCCCTGACCAAGCTGGACGTGCTGGACGGGCTGGACAGCCTCAGCATCTGCACCGGGTACCGCATCGGCGAGCGCGTGCTGGACTATCTCCCTTCGGGCATGAGCGACCAGGCGGCCGCCCAGCCGATCTACGAGACCATGGACGGCTGGAGCGACTCCACCGCCGGCGCCCGATCGTGGAAGGACCTGCCCGCCGCGGCGGTGAAGTACGTCAAACGGCTGGAGGAGCTGATCGGCGCGCCGGTCGCCCTGCTGTCCACCTCGCCGGAGCGGGACGACACCATCCTGATGCGGGACCCCTTCGCGGGCTGAGCCTGCGACAGAAAGGTTGCTTTCCGGCAAGCTTAAGCAATCGTCAACGCCCCTGCCGCAACCGTCTCATGGTGCGGGTCTGCGACCCGGCGGGGGACAAGCATGGCGGGACTCGATCCCAAGGCCTGGATCAACCTGGGGCAGGCGACCGTCGCCCTCGTCGACGGGACCGAGCTGGGGATGCAGATCCTCAAGCAGATCTTCTCGGGACTGGGCGCCCGCAGCCTCCGCTGCTTCGGCACGGCCGCCGAGGCGCTGGACTTCGCCCGGCACACGGAACTGACCCTGATCGTCTGCGACGACACCCTGCCGGACATGAGCGGCTACGACTTCGTCAACAAGCTGCGCCACGCCGGCATGGACCCCAATTCGTTCACGCCGGTGATCATCGTCAGCGGCCACACTCGCCAGAAGCAGGTGGCGGCGGCGCGCGACTGCGGCGCCAACTTCGTCGTGGCCAAGCCGATGAGCGCCCAGACCCTGCTCGAGCGGGTCGTCTGGGTCGCGAAGGACGGCCGCCCCTTCGTCGAGGTCGGCGGCTATCTCGGTCCCGACCGCCGCTTCAAGGAAGTCGAGGCCGAAGCCAAGCGGGGGCGCCGTCGCCATGACGGCCGCACCGCCGAGGCCGACCCGGCCTCCCAGGCCGAGCCCGAGCGGGGAGCAGCATGAGCGCCGTCGTCAAGCACATCCCCTACCAGAACCGGCTGGCCAAGCTGATCCGCAAGCCGGGCGGCAAGCGGATCGCCGACGCCCTGCAGGACGCCGAGGCCAACGTGGCCGCCCTGCGCGACGAAGGGCTGCAGGAACTCGACCGGATCATCGCCAGCATCTTCCGC
>DASPLM010000280.1:0-3697 GCA_035627575.1 Caulobacteraceae bacterium
GCGGGGGGACGACCCGGCGGGGCGGGGGGATCTGGAGGGAGAGATGAAGGCCTTCTACGAGGCGGGGATCGACGGCGTGTTCAGCGACTTTCCGGGGGATGCGGTGAAGGCGTGGAGCTCGCTGCTGAGCGATCCGCCACGACCTCGTCCTTCGACAGGCTCAGGATGAGGTCGAATGGATGGGAGTAGAAATCTCATCCTGAGCTTGCCGAAGGACGATGATTTCGGACCCGCGGCTTACGCTCCCTCGAACTGCAGCTCCGCCAGCCTCGCATACAACCCGCCGCGGTCGACGAGCTCCGCGTGGGTGCCCTCCTCCACCACCCTGCCGCCGTCCATGACGACGATGCGGTCGGCGCGCAGGACGGTGGCCAGGCGGTGGGCGATGACCAGGGTGGTGCGGCCGGTCATGGCGCGGTCGAGCGCCTCCTGCACCAGTCGCTCGTTCTCGGCGTCCAGGGCGCTCGTGGCCTCGTCCAGCAGCAGGACGGGCGCGTTGCGGATCAGGGCGCGGGTGATGGCCATGCGCTGGCGCTGGCCGCCGGACAGGGACTTGCCCCGCTCGCCCAGCGGGGTGTCGAAGCCCTCGGGCAGGGCCTCGATGAATCCGAGCGCCTGGGCCTCGGCGGCGGCGGCGCGGATGTCCTCGGCAGTGGCGTCCTCACGGCCGAAGCGGATGTTGTCCGCCGCGCTGCCGGAGAACAGGGAGGCGTCCTGCGCCACCATGGCCAGGCGCTCGCGCACCGCACGCGGGTCCGCGTCGCGCAGGTCCACGCCGTCGATGCGCACCGCGCCGCCGTCGGGGTCGTAGAAGCGCAGCAGCAGGCGGAAGACGGTGGTCTTGCCCGCGCCCGAGGGGCCCACCAGCGCCACCGTTTCCCCCGGCCGCACGGCCAGGCTGAAGCCGGACAGGGCCGGCAGATCCGGCCGGCCGGGGTAGTGAAATACCACGTCCTCGAAGGCGACCGCGCCCCGCGCCGGCGACGGCAGGGCCACCGGCGCGGCCGGGGTCGCGATGGAGGGCTGGGCCCGGAGAAGTTCATCGATCCGTTCCATGGCGCCGGCGGCCTTCTGCACGTCGCCCCAGACCTCGCCCAGGGATCCCACCGAACTGGCCGCCATCACCGACAGGAAGACGAACTGCAGCAGGGCGCCCGGCGTCATGGTCCCGCCCGAGACGGCCTGGGCGCCCAGCCACAGGATGAAAGTGATGCCTCCGAAGACGAGGGCGATGACGAGGGCGATCATCACCGCGCGGGCGCGCATGCGGCTGACCGAGGTGCGGAAGGCCATCTCCACCGCCTCGGTGAAGCGGCGGGCGGCGCCGGCCTCGCGGCCGAACGCCTGGACGGTCTCGATCGCATCGAGGCTCTCGCCGGCATAGCCCATGGCGTCGGCGAAGCGATCCTGGGTCTGGACGGTCAGGTTGCGCACCACGCGCCCGAACAGGAACATGGGCACGATCACCACCGGGAAGATCAGGGTCACCAGTCCGGTCAGGCCGGGCGAGACGATGAACAGCAGGATGACCGCGCCCACCAGGCCCAGGGTGTTGCGCAGCGCGATGGAGATCGAGCTGGAGACCAGGTTGTCGACGATCTGCACGTCGGTGGTCAGGCGCGACAGCACCTCGCCGGTGCGCATCTTCAGGAAGAAGGCGGAGTCCAGCGACAGGATGTGGGCGTAGAGCGCCTCGCGCAGGTCGGCCACGACCCGCTCGCCCAGCTTGGTGACGTAGAAGTAGCGGAGCGCCGAGGCCAGCGCGAGCGCCAGCGCCACGAAGCCCAGCAGCACGAACCACCGCTCCAGCGCCCCGGCCTGCGCGCCCGCCCCGAAACCGTTGTCGACCACGAGCCGCGCTGCGCCGCTGAGCCCCAGCGTGGCCGCGGTGGAGAACAGCAGGAACACCGCCGCCAGCAGGCCGTCGCCCCGATGCCTCCACAGGTAGGGCGCCAGCCGGGCCAGCGGCCGGATGTCGCGCGACTTCTCCCGGCGCTCGGCGGCGCTGTCCAGCCGGTTGGCCAGCAGCTCCCCTTCGCCGGGCCGGGCTCGCGCGCCGGAGTCCGCGGGGCCGCTTCTGGATGGGCCGGTGTCACTCATCTTAGGCCCTTGCCTTTCCGCACTGTCGGCGTGTATAGACCCGCGCTCGCCGCCGGGTCGCCGGCGGTTTTTCCATTTCCGCGACTATCGTTCGCCCAAGTTCAGGCTGCAGCCCGATGAAACAGGACGCTCACCCCGACTATCACTTCATCACCGTGGTGATGACGGACGGGACGACCTACCAAACGCGCTCCACCTACGGCAAGGAAGGCGCGACCCTGAACCTGGACATCGACCCGAAGACGCACCCGGCGTGGACGGGCGGCAACCAGACGCTGCTGGATCGCGGCGGCCGCGTGTCGCGCTTCGCCGCCAAGTACGGCGGCTTCATGAAGAAGTAGGGCTCGCGCCGCGCGCGAGACTGTGGCGCCGGCGACCCTCGTGGACGCCGGCGTTTTTCGTTTTGGAACCCTGTCGCGTGCAGACTCTTCCGTCAGCGGCGCCAAACGTGCTTGAGTAACCAATATTAACGCGGCCAGAGCGGATCAGGGATGCGTCGAACAGTTTTCGCCCTAGCGGCGGTCGCCGCGGTGGGCGGCCAGGCTGCGGCCCAGTCGGCTCCGTCGACCCAGACGCCCGCCTCCCCCAAACCGTACGTCGGGCAGGCCCAGGCCGCCCCGATGGCCCCGACGCCCGCGTCCGCGCCGGTCGATCCGGCCCTGCGCGCGGCCGTGATCGCCGCTGGGACCGGTCCCGAGTCCGAGATGCTGAAGCGGTTCTACGCCCAGCGGAACTACGAACGCGCCTGGTCGCGTGGTGACGAACAGGTCCTCCTGGCCGCCATCGACGACGCCGAGCGCCACGGGCTGAACCCGCGCGACTTCGCTCCCCGACGGGGATGTCGGATCCGGTCCAGCGGGACCTGCGCCTGACCCGCGCCGCCTTCGCCTACGGTGTCGCCCTCTCCTTCGGCCGCATCAAGCCCGAGAGCGTGGAGAGCATCTGGACCCTGCGCGGCCACAGCAACGACCTGACCACCGGCCTCAACCGGGCGCTGGCGGCGGGCGAGCTGCAGAGCTGGATCGAGACCCTGCCGCCGGGCGACCGCGGCTACCAGGGCCTGACCTCGGCCTTCCTGCGCTACCGGGACATCGCCAGCCGCGGCGGCTGGCCGGTGTGGAAGGCCGGCGCCAAGCTGGAGCCGGGCAAGAGCGACGCGCGCGTGCCGATCCTGGTCGCGCGCCTCGTGGCCGAGGGCGACCTCGCGCCGGAGGCCGCCATTCCGCCGGCCGGGGTCGGCGCCAACGTCTATCACCCCGGGCTCGTGGCCGCCGTGAAGCGGTTCCAGACCCGCCACGGCCTGACCCCCGACGGCGTGCTGGGCGAGGACACCCAGGTGGAGCTGGGCGCCACCGCCCGCGACCGCATGCGTCAGATCGCCACCAACATGGAACGCCGCCGCTGGCTGGCGCGCGACCTGGCGGACGAGCGCATCGAGGTGAACACGGCCGCGGCCATCCTCGTCTACTGGCGCGACGGGCAGCCGGTGCACGGGACCCGAGTCGTCACCGGCGCGACCAGGACCCAGACGCCGAGCATCGAAGCGCCCTTCTCCTCGGTGGTGGCCAACCCGCCCTGGAACGTGCCCTCGGGCATC
>DASPLM010000281.1:0-14368 GCA_035627575.1 Caulobacteraceae bacterium
GGCCGAGACGGGAGTGACCCCGGCGGCCTACGCCGCCGCCGTGCGCGACCGGCGGGCGAAAGCCGCCTTGCGCAAAGGCGCCAGCGTCACCGAGGCGGTCTATGACGCGGGCTACGGCGCCTCCAGCCGCTTCTACGCCAAGTCGAAGTCCCGCTTCGGCATGGCTCCGGCCAAGTGGAAGGACCGCGGCGCGGGCGAGCACATCCGCGTGGCCGTCGCCCCCTGTTCGCTCGGTCAGGTGCTGGTCGCGGTGACCGACAAGGGTGTCTGCGCCCTCGAGCTTGGAGATGACGCCGACGCGATGCTGGCCTGGTTCCGCGAGCGCTTCTCCGCGGCCGAGACGGTGGTGGACGACGCCGGCCTGGCGGAGACGGTCGGCCAGATCGTCGAGCTGATCGAACACCCCCGATCGACCGCCGCCGACCTCCCGCTGGACGTACGCGGCACCGCCTTCCAGCAGCGGGTTTGGGACGCCCTGCGCCGTATCCCGGCCGGCGAGACCTGGACCTACGGCCAACTGGCGGAGAGCCTCGGCCATCCCAAGGCCGCCCGCGCCGTCGGGGCCGCCTGCGGCCAGAATCGCGTCGCCGTGGTCATCCCCTGCCACCGCGTCGTCGGCTCGAACGGCAGCCTTACCGGCTTCGCCTACGGGGTGGAGCGCAAGGCGGAATTGCTGAAGCGCGAACGGGGCTGAGCCGGCAGGACCGCGCGCGCCTTCGAACCGGATTGCGCCGCCCGCGGTCGGCGGCCATGGTCACCACCGGTCAAGGTCGGCGACGGAGCAAGGCGATGCGAAACATGGTCCTCAAGGGGCTGGCCCTCGCCGTCGCCGGCGCCTTGCTGGCGGCCGGCGCCGTCCAGGCGGCGCCCGCCTCGTCAGCCGTAGCCCGGGCTCGAGCCGCCATCGCCGAAAGCCGGCGCGCGTCTCCCACGCCCGCGCTTTCGGTCGCCGTGGTAAGGGGCGGCGAGGTGGTCTGGGCGGAGGCGCAGGGCCTGGCCGACCTGGAGCAGGACGTGCGGGCGACGCCGGCCACCCGCTTCCGCCTCGGCAGCGTCTCCAAGGTGGTCACCGCCACCCTGGCGGCGCGCCTGGCGCAGCAGGGCGTGCTGGACCTGGACGCGCCGATTTCGCGCTACCTGCCCGACCTTCCTGCACATCATCGCGCCACGACGCTTCGCCAGTTGCTGGGCCACCAGGGCGGCGTGCGCCACTACGCCGACAAGGATTTTGCGCCGACCCAGCCCGGGGGGACCATCGACCAGCGCGCCTACGCCTCCACGGCGGACGCCCTGGCCATCTTCATCGACGATCCCCTGATCGCGCCGCCGGGCACGCGCTACGCCTACTCCACCTTCAGCTACACCCTGGCGTCGGCGGTGATGGAGGCGGCGGCCAAGCGGCCGTTCCTTGACCTGGTCGAGGACGAACTCGCACGGCCGCTGAAACTCTCCAGCCTGAAGGGCGACCAGAGCATCCCCCTGATGCCCAACCGGACGCGGTTCTACGATCCGGCGCCACAGGGCGCGCCGGCAGGCGGCTTCGTCAACGCCCCGGCGGTGAACGTGGCCTACAAGTGGGCCGGCGGCGGCTTCATCGCCACGCCGTCGGACATCGCCCGCCTCGGCTACGCCCTGATCCGTCCGGGCTATCTCGACGCGGCCACGCACAGGATGGTGTTCACCAATCTCGCCACCGCCGATGGCAAGCCGACCCTCGTCGGTCTCGGCTGGCGCGTGGACAAGGACCGGCAGGGCCGCACCCGCTGGCATCACGCCGGCGCCATCGACGGCGGCCGGGCGGTGGTGGTGATCTATCCCGACCTCGACCTGTCCGTGGCCTTCATGACCAACCTCAGCCAGACACCGGGCGAGGTGCTGATCCCTGCGGAGGCCATTGCCGACGCGTTCGCGGCAAAGCCGTAGATCGTCCCGACAGCCGCGCCGGTGCGTTGACCCGCACCGCGCGGCGGCCTACCTGCGCGCCATGAGCGCGCCCTCCATCATCGCCGGCCTGTCCGAGATCGCCGACTGCTACGACGCGGTCCTTTGCGACGTCTGGGGCGTCATCCACAACGGGCGCGAGAGCTTCCCCGAGGCCTGCGAGGCGCTGGTGCGCTTCCAGCAGGAGCGCGGGCCGGTGGTGCTGATCTCCAACGTGCCCCGCCCCTCGCGCTTCGTGCTGTCGCAACTGGATCAGCTGAAGGTGCCGCGCGAGGCGTGGTCGGGCTTCGTGGCCTCGGGCGACGCCACCTTCGAGCAGCTGGTCGCCCGCGCCCCCGGCCCCGCCTGGGCGCTCGGCCCGGCCCGGGACGCCGGGCTCTACGAGGGGTCGGGCGTGGAGATCGCGGAGCTGCCCGAGCAGGCGGCCTTCATCTCCTGCACCGGCCTGTTCGACGACGACATCGAGACGCCCGAGGACTACCGCGAGCGGCTGCAGATCTGCGCCGACAGGGGGCTGGAGATGATCTGCGCCAACCCCGACCTGGTCGTCCAGAAGGGCGACAAGATGATTTACTGCGCCGGCGCCCTGGCCCAGCTGTACGAGGAACTCGGCGGCAAGGTGCTGATGGCCGGCAAGCCGTTCTCGCCCATCTACCAGCTGTCCTACGCCGAGGCGGACCGCCTGGCCGGCCGGCCCGTGCCGCGCGACCGCATCCTGGCCATCGGCGACGGCCTGCCCACGGACGTGAAGGGCGCCAACCGCGAGGGGCTGGACCTGCTCTTCGTGGCCGGCGGCATCCACGCGGCCGAACTGGCGGGACCGAACGGGCGGATGGAGCAGGCTCTGGTCGACGATTTCCTGCGCCGCGCCGAAGCGTCCGCGCGCTGGGCCGCCCCGCGTCTCGAATGGTGACGAGACCAGCGCGCGGGGCTAAGTCCACCCAATGACCAACGAGACCTTCACCGGCTACATCCTCGACGAGCTGTCGATCGGCCAGTCGGCCGAGATGACCCGCGAGATCACCGAGGACCGCATCCAGCGCTTCGCCGAGGCGTCGGACGACTTCAATCCCGTGCACATGGACGAGGAATTCGCGTCCAGGACCGCCTACCGCGGCCGCATCGCCCACGGCCTGCTGTCGGCGAGCTTCGTGTCGGCTGTGGTGGGCACCATGCTGCCGGGGCCCGGCTCGATCTACCTCGGCCAGACGCTGAGCTTCCACAAGGCGGTGCGGATCGGCGATCTGGTCACGGGGCGGGTCACCGTCACCCACATCGACCAGGAGTCCGCCCGGGTCACGCTGAAGACCGAGTGCCTGGTCGACGGCGAGCCGGTGCTGGACGGCGAGGCGGTCATCCGCGTGCCCCGCAAGCGCCGTCCCGCCCGCGCGTGAGCCTCACCCTCGTCCACGACTGGCGGGACCTGCCCGAAGGCCTCCGCGGCGCGTCGGTGGCGCTGGGCAACTTCGACGGGGTGCACGCCGGCCACCGCAAGGTGATCGAGGCGGCCGCGGCGGCCGCGCGCGACCTGGGCGCGCCGCTGGGCGTGGTCAGCTTCGAGCCCCACCCGCGCGTCTTCTTCCAGCCCGACGCCGAGCCGTTCCGGGTGATGACGCTGGGCCAGCAGGCCCGCGCGCTGGAGGCGCTGGGCGTGGACCTGTTCTATGTCCTGCCGTTCGACGCCGGCATGGCCGGGCTGTCGGACACGGACTTCGTCGAGCGGGTGCTGGTGGACGGCTTGGGCGTGAAGGCCGTCGCGGTCGGCTTCGACGTCACCTACGGCAAGGGCCGCAGCGGCGGTCCCGATGAACTGCGCCGCGCCGGCGAACAGCACGGCTTCCGCGTCAGCGTGGTGGGCCGGGTGGCCGACTCCAGAGACCTGAAGCTTTCCTCCACCGCCGTGCGCGACGCCCTGCACGCCGGCCGCCCGGAAGAGGCGGCCGCCATCCTCGGCCGACCCTTCGCCATCGAGGGCGAGGTGATCCACGGCGACAAGCGCGGCCGCACCATCGGCGTGCCCACGGCCAACGTCGCGCTCGGCGACTACGTCCGGCCGAAGTACGGCGTCTACGCCGTGCGCACGCGCCTGCCCGACGGCCGCGTCGTCAACGGCGTCGCCAGCCTGGGCGTGCGCCCCATGTTCGAGACCCCCGAGCCCCTGCTGGAGGTCTGGCTGTTCGACTTCGACGAGGACCTCTACGGCCAGGTCGTGGAGACGGAGCTGGTCGCCTGGCTGCGGCCGGAACTGAAGTTCGATGGACTCGACGCGCTGAAGGCGCAGATCGACGAGGACGCGGCACGGGCCAGGGCGGCGCTCGCCCGCTAGGAGTCCAGGGGCTTGCCGAACCGCACACTGGTCCGGCGGTAGCCGATCGCCTCGTAGAAGCCGTGAGCCTCCGCGAGCCGCTCGTGGCTGGTCACCTCAACAAGGACGCATCCCCGATCCCGGCACCGCGCTTCCACCGCCTCGACCAGACGCCGTCCGACACCCCGGCCACGCCAGCCCGCCGCCACCACCAGCAGCGAGATGCGGCCGACAGGCCCGGGCCGGTGCAGCACGGGCATCACACTCCAGGTGGCGCAGCCGATCACGCCGCCGTCGTCCGCCACCAGGACCGGAAGCCCCGCGGCCGCCAGCATCGGCAGACGCGCGCGCACGTCGTCTCTCGTCAGCGGATGCTTCAGGTCGGCGACGAGCGTGGCGATGGCGACGTCGTCGCCGGCGTGGGCTTCGCGGATGTGCATGCCGGCCACGCTAGGTCCGAATGCCCCGATCCGGAAGGTTTCTCCTCCACGGGAAGCGCAGGAGCCGGCAAGTGACGATCCGCCCCGATTGCCGCCCCGCCGCCCATCGGCTACACCCGACCCATGGTCGTTCGGACGTCGCGTGTGAACCGAATTAACCGCCCGGCGTGACGCCGCCGGGCTTGCCCCAGCGCGCGCCGGGTTCGCTTGCGCACACGTTCGAAAACTCCCCGACTGGATAGTCATGTCCGACGACGCCCAAACGCCCGCTCGCGATTACCGCGACACCGTCTTCCTTCCCGAAACGCCCTTCCCCATGCGCGCGGGCCTGCCCCAGCGCGAGCCGCAGATCCTCGAGGCCTGGGCCGAGCTCGGCCTCTACGAGGCGACGCGCAGGGAACGCCAGAAGGCCGGCGCCAGCCTGTTCGTGCTGCACGACGGCCCGCCGTACGCGAACGGCGCCATCCACATCGGCCACGCACTGAACAAGATCCTCAAGGATTTCGTCGTCCGCTCGCGCTTCCTGCTGGGCTACGACGTGGACTACGTCCCCGGCTGGGACTGCCACGGCCTGCCCATCGAGTGGAAGATCGAGGAGGAGTTCCGCAAGCAGGGCCGCCGCAAGGACGAGGTCTCCAAGGCCGAGTTCCGCGAGCGCTGCCGCGCCTACGCCGGCGACTGGATCGACCGGCAGCGCGTCGAGTTCAAGCGCCTCGGGGTGCTGGGGAACTGGGAAGGCCGCTACGCCACGATGGACTTCGCCGCCGAGGCCGCCATCGTCGCCGAGTTCCACAAGTTCAAGAACTCCGGCCAGCTGTACCGCGGCTCCAAGCCGGTGATGTGGAGCCCGGTCGAGCGCACGGCCCTGGCCGACGCCGAGGTCGAGTACCACGACCACGTCTCGCCCACCGTATGGGTGAAGTTCCCGGTCACGGGGATGACCGACGACCATCCGGACGACCTGCTGTCGTTCCGCAATCAGACGCCGTCGATCGTGATCTGGACGACCACGCCCTGGACCATCCCGGCCAACCGGGCGATCAGCTACGGCCCCGAGATCGACTACGGCCTCTACGAGGTCGAGGCGATGGAGACCGACCTGCCGTTCGAGCCCTGGGCCAAGCCGGGCGACCGGCTGATCGTGGCCGACCGGCTGGCCGACGACGTCCGCTCCGCCGCGAAGATCGCGAGCTGGAAGCGCGTCGACGCCATCAATCCGTCGGGCCTGGCCTGCGCCCACCCGCTGGCGGCGCTGGACCCCGGCTACGGTTTCAGCGTCCCGCTGCTCAGCGGCGACCATGTCACCGACGACGCAGGGACCGGCTTCGTGCACACGGCGCCCGGCCACGGCGCCGACGACTTCGAGGTGTGGAAGGCGCACGGCCACCACGAGGTCCCCGACACGGTCGATCCGGACGGGGCCTACTATCCGCACGTGCCCCTGTTCGCCGGCCTCAAGGTGCTGGAGACCGAGGGCAAGAAGATCGGCAAGTTCGGTCCCGCCAACGGCGCGGTGATGGAGAAGCTCATCGAGGCCGGCAACCTGCTGGCCCGCGGCCGGCTGGAGCACAGCTATCCGCACAGCTGGCGCTCCAAGGCCCCGGTGATCTTCCGCAACACGCCGCAGTGGTTCGTGGCCATGGACCGTCCGGTCCCCGGCAAGGACGCCACCCTGCGCGAGACGGCGCTCGCCGCCATCGACGCCACCGCCTTCTATCCGGACCAGGGCCGCAACCGCATCCGCTCCATGGTCGAGGGCCGGCCCGACTGGCTGATCAGCCGCCAGCGCGCCTGGGGCACGCCGCTCGCCATGTTCGTGGACAAGCACACCGGCCAGCCGCTGCACGACGACGCCGTGGACCAGCGCATCCTCGACGCCATCCGCGCCGAGGGCGCCGACGCCTGGTTCACCCGCCCGGCCAGCGATTTCCTCGGCACGCACGACCCGGACCGCTACGAGAAGGTCGAGGACATCCTCGACGTCTGGTTCGATTCCGGTTCGACCCACGCCTTCACCCTGGAAGGCCGCGAGGACAGCCGCTCGCCCGCGGACCTGTACCTGGAAGGGTCGGACCAGCATCGCGGCTGGTTCCAGTCGTCCCTGCTGGAAAGCTGCGGCACGCGGGGCCGCGCGCCCTACGACGCCGTGCTCACCCACGGCTTCACCATGGACGAGCAGGGCCGCAAGATGTCCAAGTCGCTCGGCAACACGGTCGAGCCGCAGAAGGTCATCGCCGAGTCCGGCGCAGACATCCTGCGCCTGTGGGTGGCCATGGTGGACTACGAGGACGACCAGCGCCTCGGTCCGGAGATCCTGAAGACCACCGCCGACGCCTACCGCAAGCTGCGCAACACCCTGCGCTACCTGCTGGGCGCCCTGTCGGACTACACGCCCGAGGAGGCGGTCGAGTACGAAGCCATGCCGCCGCTGGAGCGCTTCGTCCTGCACCGGCTGTGGGAGCTCGACGCGCAGGTGCGCGAGGCCTACGCGAGCTACCGCTTCAACGACGTGATCCGTCCGGTGAGCGAGTTCTGCTCGCTGGAACTGTCGTCCCTGTACTTCGACGTGCGCAAGGACAGCCTCTACTGCGACCGGCCCGACGCCGAGCGCCGCCGCGCGGCGCGCACGGTAATGGACGCCGTGTTCGAGCGCCTGACCGCCTGGCTCTCGCCCCTGCTGTCGTTCACGACCGAGGAGGCCTGGGCGGTGCGTCATCCCGACGGCGGCTCGAACGCCATGCGCGTGATCCCGGCGACCCCGGATGCGTGGCGCAATGACGATGAGGCCCAGCGCTGGACCAGGGTGCAGCAGGTGCTGGACGTGGTCACCGCGGCCCTGGAGATAGAGCGGCGCGAGAAGCGCATCGGCTCGGCGCTGGAGGCCGCGCCGGTGGTGCACCTGACCGACCCGACCCTGCTGGCCGCATTCCAGGGCGTCGATCCCGCGGAGGTGTTCCGCACCAGCCAGGCCGCCCTGCGCATGGGCGACGGCCCGGCCGACGCCTTCCGCCTGCCCGATCACGCCGGCGTGGCGGTTGAACCGCTGAGGGCCGAGGGCCGGAAGTGCGCTCGCTCCTGGCGCATCCTGCCTGAGGTGGGCTCGGACCCGCGCTACCCCGACCTGTCGCTGCGCGACGCCGACGCGGTGGCGTGGCTGGATGCGCGAAACGCCGCTGCGGACCACCGCGAAAATGCCAAGGTTGGCGCCTAGGCCTGTTGCGAACGGATCGATGACCTTGCTCAAGCACGTCACCCGCCAGGGTTTCCTGGCCTACGCCCTGGCCCTCGCGGTGCTGGTCCTCGACCAGCTGAGCAAGGCGTGGGTGCTGTACGGCCTGCGCCTGCAGCACGAGGGCCAGAAGCTCGAGCTGTCGCCGATCTTCGACCTGACCATGGTGCACAACCGCGGCATGAGTTTCGGCCTGGGATCCGGTCAGGGCGACCTCGCGCGCTGGGGCTTCTCGATTTTCGCCATCGGCGTGGCCATCGCCGTCGGCTGGTGGGCGCGCAGGGTCGACAAGCCGCTGCTGGCCTGGAGCCTGGGCCTTCTGATGGGCGGAGCCGTCGGCAACGTCATCGATCGCATCCGGTTCGGCTATGTCGTGGATTTCCTCGATTTCTCGGGGCTTTACTTCAAGTGGGTGTTCAACGTCGCCGACAGCGCCATCACGGTCGGCGCCGTGCTGCTGCTCATCGAGGCCTTCTGGCCGGCGGTGCGCGAGCGGTTGGAATCCGCGCGGGTTCGCGGTAACTGAGATCAACGAAGGCCGGGGCGGGCCGCTGGAGCTTTGAGCGTATGTCGATCAATCGCGTGATGACGGCCGTGGCCCTCACCGGCGCCCTTGCCGCCACGGCGGGCTGTCAGTCCACCAAGCAGGCGCTCGGCATGACCAAGGTCGTGCCGGACGAGTTCCGCGTCGTGACCATGGCGCCCCTGACCGTGCCGCCCGAATACGCCCTGCGTCCGCCGGCCCCCGGCGAGCCGCGTCCGCAGGAGCTGCAGCCGGAAAGCGCCGCCCGCCAGGCCCTTCTCGGGGCCCGCCAGGGCGCCCAGCGCTCGGAGGGCGAACGTATCCTCGCCAGCCGCGCCGGCGCGGACCGGGCCGATCCGCTGGCCCGCTACGTGGTCGACGACGAGTTCGGCGACATCTCCTACAAGGAGAAGTCCTTCGCCGACCGCGTCATGTTCTGGCGCAAGCCGGAAGGCGCGCCGGTCGCCGGCGTGGCCAACGGCTCGGCCGAATCGTCGCCGATCGACGCCGCCACCGAACAGGAGCGCCTGCGCGCGCTCACCGGCGGCAAGCCCATCGTCATCGCCAGGCAGCAGCCCAGGTTCAAGCTGCCGGGCCTGTAAGGGTCGGAGCACCACGGTTTGATGAAGCCCCGCACCGGAAGGTGCGGGGCTTTTTCTTTTGGGCGCTCACCCTCCGTGCCGGTGGCAGGTCCGCCTCGTCCTTCGACAAGCTCAGGATGAGGCTACTTTGGGATCTGAGGTCCACAGACCATCATCGCCGCCCGTCTAAGCAATCGTCCTCATCCTGAGCCTGTCGAAGGACGAGGACGACGCAATCGGTTTGCGGCGTTGGACAAAGGCCGCATGGTGACCGGACCTCCAAGGCTCTATCTTCCGACTCATGCCCATCCGCCGCCTCCCGCCCGAGACCGTGAACCGCATCGCCGCCGGCGAAGTGGTCGAGCGGCCGGCGAGCGCCATCAAGGAACTGGTCGAGAACGCGCTCGACGCCGGCGCCCGCAACATCGAGGTCCAGGTCGAGAACGGGGGGCTCACCCGCATCCTCGTCGCCGACGATGGCTGCGGCATGGGCCCCGACGAGCTGCCGATCGCCATCGAGCGCCACTGCACTTCCAAGCTCGAGCCGGACGACGCCGGCGACGTGGACCTGCTGCGCATCCACACCCTCGGCTTCCGCGGCGAGGCCCTGCCCTCCATCGGCTCGGTGGCGCGCCTGGCGATCAGCTCGCGCGCCAGGGGGGCGAAGGACGCCTTCGCGATCCGGGTCGATGGCGGCGAGGTCTCCGCCGTGGCGCCGGCCGCCTTCCCCGGCCCCCACGGCGCCCGCGTCGAGGTGCGCGACCTGTTCTACGCCACGCCCGCGCGCCTGAAGTTCATGAAGTCCGAGCGCTCGGAAGCGCTGGCCATCACCGACGAACTGCGCCGCCAGGCCATGGCTCACGAAGGCGCGGCCTTCTCGCTGGAGATCGACGGCCGCCGCGTGCTGCGCCTGCCCGCCGAGCACCCGGGCATCGACGGACGGCTCGCGCGCCTGGCGGCGATCCTGGGCAAGGACTTCGGCGAGAACGCGCTGGCGATCGACCATGAGCGCGAGGGCGTGCGGCTGTCGGGCTTCGCCGGCCTGCCGACCTATTCGCGCGGCAACGCGGCGCACCAGTTCCTGTTCGTGAACGGCCGGCCCGTGCGCGACCGCCTGCTGCAGGGCGCCCTGCGCGGCGCCTACGCCGACTTTCTGGCGCGGGACCGGCACCCCAGCGCAGTGCTCTACCTCGACCTCGATCCGATGCTGGTGGACGTGAACGTGCACCCGGCGAAGGCCGAGGTGCGGTTCCGCGACGCCGCCCTGGTGCGCGGGCTGATCGTCGGCGCGCTGAAGCACGCCCTGGCCGGCGCCGGCCACCGCGCCTCCACCACCGTCGCCAGCGCTGCGCTGGGCGGCTTCCGCCCCGCCGTAGCGCCCCCCGCCGGCGGCTGGCAGTCGCCCGGTCCCGGCTACGCCGGCGGCTGGAGCCGTCCGCAGCAGATGCCGCTCGGCATGGCCGGTGTGATCGCCGGCCTGGCCGAGCCGGACGCCCGCTTCGAGCCCGCCCCCGACGATTCGGTCCCGGCGCCGGTCCAGCCCGGCGGTCAGGTGGTGGACCCGGTCGACTACCCCCTAGGCGCGGCGCGGGCGCAGGTGCACGAGACCTACATCGTCGCCCAGACCCGCGACGGCGTCGTCATCGTCGACCAGCACGCAGCCCACGAGCGTCTCGTCTACGAACGCATGAAGGAGCAGATGGCCGGCGGCCGCGTGGCGCGCCAGACGCTCCTGGTCCCGGAAGTGATCGACCTCGACCCGTCCGACTGCGACCGCGTGCTGGCCGCCGCGCCGGACCTGGCGGAGATGGGGCTGGTGATCGAGGCCTTCGGCGGCTCCGCCGTGCTGGTGCGAGAGACGCCCGCCCTGCTGGGCGACACCGACGCCAAGGGGCTGGTGCGCGACATCGCCGACGACCTGGCCGAGGGCGGGCAGGCCCTGGCGCTGAAGGAGCGCATGGCCGAGGTCTGCGGGACCATGGCCTGCCATGGCTCGGTGCGCGCCGGCCGCCGCCTCACCGCCGCCGAGATGAACGCCCTGCTGCGCCAGATGGAAGCCACGCCTCACTCCGGCCAGTGCAATCACGGCCGCCCCACCTACGTCGAGCTCAAGCTGGCCGATATCGAGCGCCTGTTCGGCCGGCGCTGAGGCGCGGTTGACCTGCGGACGGCGACGCGCAAGATCGCCGTCCGTTCCGGGGGGAGCTTCCATGTTTCGCGTATTGGCGTGCCTTGCGGCAGCTGTGCTCTTGCTGTTCGGCGGAACCGCCGCGGCCGCCCCCGCCCGGGTCTCCCTCGACGCCTACGGCAGCCTGCCCGCCGTCCAGGACGTGACGCTCTCGCCGTCCGGCAAGCGGATCGCCTACGTGACGGCGGAACGTGGGACGCAGCGCGTGGTCGTCACCTCCGACGCGGGCGACCTGCTGTTCAGCGGCGAGCTCGGCGACGCCAAGGTCGCCGGGGTCGAGTGGGTCGGCGACGAGCGCCTGATGCTGACCAAGCGCGACACGGTGAATGTCGGCTACGACTTCGGAGGCCGGCGTTGGGAGCTGCTCGCGACGATGTCGATCGACCTCAGGACCAGGAAGGTCTTCTGGATCTTTCAGCAGGGCAAGCGCATGGGCGCGGTGCTGGGCAACTTCGGCTATCGCGAGATCGACGGCCGCTGGTACGGCTTCTTCGCCGGGCTGAAGTCGATCCACGATCCCGTGGCCCTCTACAAGATCGACCTGGAGACTGGCGACCAGAGCCGCGTCGCCGAGATGCCCGACTTCGAAACCGACTGGCTGATCGGCCCGGCGGGCGAGATCGTCGCCCGCTCCGAGTACCAGAGCTCCAACGGCGCGTGGCGCCTGATGGAGGGCAAGAGCGCGCGCAAGCTGATGGAGCGCAAGGACCTGCTGCAGGGCGTGTCCCTCGACGGCTTCGGACGCACCCGGGAGTCCGTGGTCGTGTACGACGAGGACGAGGACGGACCGGTCGCCTGGGACCTGCCGCTGGCCGGCGGCGAAACGAAGCGGCTGGGTGAAGGGCTGGCGCTCAGCGGCTCTATCCGGGACCGTTCAGGCCTGCTCATCGGCCTGGTGGTCGAGGGCGACGACCGCTTCCGGTTTCTCGACCCGAGGCTCCAGGCCCGCTGGCGCGGCGCGCGCAGAGCCTTCCCGCAGCACGAGGTCTCGCTGGTGTCCTGGACCAGCGACCTCGGCCGCCTGATCATCTTCACGGACGGCGGCGGCGATTCCGGCACCTACTGGCTGGTGGACATCGCCACCGGCCGGGCCGACGACATTGCCCGCGCCTACCCGGCCATCGGTCCCTCGGCGGTCGCCTCCACCCGGATGTTCAAGTACCGCGCGGCCGACGGGCTGGAGATGGAGGGCGTGCTGACGCTTCCCGTCGGCCGCGGCCCCACGGCGCTGCCCGTCGTCGTCCTGCCGCACGGCGGTCCGATCGCCGGCGCAGACCGGCCGGGCTTCGACTGGTGGGCCCAGGCGTTCGCGGCGCGCGGCTATGCGGTGTTCCAGCCCAATTTCCGCGGCACCCTCGGCTACGGCGCGGCCTTCCAGCGGGCGGCCTATGGCGAATGGGGCGCCAGGATGCAGACCGACATCTCGGACGGCCTGGCCGCCCTTGCCAGGGAGGGCGTGGTCGACCCCCGGCGCGCCTGCATCGTCGGCGGCAGCTACGGCGGCTACGCGGCCCTGGCCGGGGTCACCCTGCAGCAGGGCCTCTACCGCTGCGCCGCCTCATGGGGCGGCGTGGCCGACCTGAAGCAGATGCTGAGCTACACCGCCGACCGCAACGGCCGCCGCAGCGAGGAGGTCCGCTGGTGGCGGCTGTTGATGGGCGCCGAGCACAACAACGACGCGCGGCTTGCCGCCCTCTCGCCCACGCGGCAAGCCGAGCGCGCCGACGCCCCGATCCTGCTGATCCACGGCAAGGACGACACGATCGTGCCGAGCGAGCAGAGCCGCGCCATGGAACGCGCCCTGCGCCGGGCCGGCAAGCCGGTGCAGTACCTGGAAATGCAGGGCGAGGACCACTGGCTGTCGCGCCCGGAGACGCGGCGGGCCATGCTGGAGGCGATGGTGTCCTTCGTGGAGACGCACAACCCCCCGAGCTGACGGGTTCCCACGGCGGCGGCTCGCGTGTACAAGCGCCGCCGTTCCACGCCTGCCAGAGGCCTTATGTCCGAGATTGCCGCCTAGAGCGGCCGCGGGTCCTGCGACCCTCATGTCGTAACGATCCGCCGGCCTGACCGACCCCGCGCCGCGACCGCGCGCGGGGCCGCATCCCTGTGGCCGGTATCCGGAACATCAATGAACATCTCACGTGCGGAGCAGAGGACGCTCCACGCGCTCGCCCAGGGCGGGCGCATAGTCCTGGAAAAGGACGAAGCGGGCAGGGTGCTGCGCGCCGACTGCCTGACCCGGGAGGGCTGGCTGCTGGGGGACTGCTCCCCCGGCGTCTGGAAGAAGCTGAAGCGGCGGCGGCTCGTCCGCAGCTGCGGCGGCGGGCCCTACCACATCACCCGTGAAGGGCTGGAGGCGCTGCGCCCCCAGCTCGACAACCGGGTGAGCCAGCGTCGCTGGTAGGCGCAGGGGCGGGCGCGCGGGCGGGACCCGCGCGCCCGCATCCGGTCAGGTCTTCCAGCCGCGGCCGGTGAGGAAGGACCAGATGCGCCTGCGGGTCTCGAACACCGAAAGGCCGATCGAGGCGGCGGTCGTCCACATCGCCACTTCCAGCGACAGCCCGGTCACCACCAGCAGGCCGATCAGCACCGGCTTGTCGACGTCCATGCCGCGCGCGATCCAGAACCCGCCGAAGGAGGCCGCGGCGACGACGAGGGCCAGCGCCACGAGGGCCCAGAGGTATCGGCTGGCCTTGCGCCTGGGGCGGGCGGTCCGGGCGGCGGTGAGGTCGGTCATGGGGAGGCTCCGAAAGAGGTTCGGAGGGATAGTCCCGGCCGGCCGCGGCTTCTTACACGCCGCCGAACTTCAGGAAGTGGACCCGGGCCGCGCCGTAGTCGCGGACGTCCAGCTCCTCGAAGCCCTCCACGGAGAAGGCGGTCTCGCCCGAGCCGCGCTCGACCACGCAGGTGGCGCCGGGCTTCAGCCAGTTCCCTTCGGCCAGTTTGGCCAGGGCGCGCTCGGCCAAGCCCTTGCCGTAGGGCGGATCGAGGAAAGCCAGGTCGAAGGCCTCGCCCGCGGATCCGGGACGCACGCCGAGGTCCGTCGCGTCCCGCCGGTGCACCCGCGCGGCCCCGAACAGGCCGAACGCGTCCATGTTCTCGCGGATTGCGCCCCTGGCCGCCTCGTCGGTCTCTACGAACAGGCAGAAGGCGGCGCC
>DASPLM010000282.1:0-2936 GCA_035627575.1 Caulobacteraceae bacterium
CTGGTTGCCCGCCTGCTGGACAGCGCGGCGCAAGGCATCGCGGCCGTCATCGACCCGGTCATGGTGGCCAAGGGCGGCCACTCCCTGCTGCAGGACCGGGCTGTCGACGCGGTGCGGGGCCTGCTCGTTCCGCGCGCGGCGCTCCTCACGCCCAACGCGCCCGAGGCCGAGGCGCTGACCGGAATGACGGTCGAAGACCTCGACGGCCAGCGCCGCGCCGGCCACCGCCTGCTGGAGCTAGGCGCCCGCGCCGTCCTGATGAAGGGCGGTCACGTCGCCGGCGAGACCGTCGTCGACCTGCTGCTGACGCCCCGGGGCGAGACCGTGCTGGAAGGTGAGCGCATGGACACGCCCCACACCCACGGCACCGGCTGCACCCTGGCCAGCGCCTGCGCCGCCGGCCTGGCCCAGGGACTGGGGCTGGAGGACGCGGTCGCCCGGGCCTGGGCCTACGTCGCCGAGGCCATCCGCCGCGCGCCCGGCTTCGGCGCCGGCCACGGCCCGCTCGACCACGCCTGGCCCCTGAGGGACGCCCGATGAACGACCACCGGCGGCTGGAGCAGATCGTCCGCGCCAGCCCTTCGCTGATGACCGTGCTGCGCGGCCTGCGCGAGATCGCCATGCCCGACTGGTGGGTGGTGTCCGGCGGCGTCTACCAGACGGTCTGGAACAGCCTGACGGGCCGTGCGCCCGACTACGGGATCAAGGACTGGGATGCGATCTACTTCGACCCCGACACCTCCTGGGACGCCGAGGACGTGTGGATCAGGCGCGCCGCAGCCTACTTCCCGGCGCCCCTCTCTGACATGGTCGAGGTGCGCAACCAGGCGCGGGTCCACCTGTGGTTCGAGGACAAGTTCGGCGAGCCGTACGCTCCGCTGACCAGCGCCGCCGAGTCGCTCGAGCGCTTCGTCTGCCCGGCCTTCTCGGTCGGCGTGCGGCTGGAGCCGGACGACAGCCTCGGCATCGCCGCCCCCTTCGGCCTCGACGACGTCTTCGCCATGCGTCTGCGCCCCAACCCGGTACGGGGACTGGCCAGGGGCTGGGAGCGGACCACCTCCTCGGCCGCGGCGCGCTGGCCCGAGGTCACCATCGTGGAGCCGGGCGTTCAGCCGGCCTGACGCCGGTAGACGTCCGGATCGCGGATCTCCATCCAGCGGTCGGCGGCGGTCAGCGGGCCGAAGCCGAACTGTTGGTACAGGCCATGGGCGTCGCGGGTGGCGAGGTGCATGCGGCGGAAGCCCTGCAGGTCCGGATGCGCCTTGACCCAGGCCATGAGGCCCTTGCCCAGGCCCCCGCCGCGATGGGCCTCGTCCACGAACACGTCGCAAAGCCAGCCGAAGGTGGCGCGGTCCGTGACCACCCGGCCGAAGCCGGCCATGGGTCCGGCCCGGGCATAGGCGCCGAAGGTCAGGCTGTGGCGGACGGCTTTCTCGAACACGGGCAGGGGAATGCCCTCGGCCCAGTAGGACTGCGTCGCGATCCAGCGGTGGGCGCGCTCCAGGTCGAGCCTCGCCGGATCGTCGCTGATGATGTAGTCGCCGTGCGTGGTCTCGAACGCCATGCCGTCCTCCCGATAGCCCCTGTTAGGAGCCTCCGATCCGATGCGCCAGTGGACCGTCGACGCCTTCGCCTCCGCACCCTTCAGGGGCAATCCGGCCTGTGTGGTCGAGCCCTTCGGCGCCTGGCCGGACGCAGGCTGGATGCAGGCCCTGGCGATGGAGAACAACCAGGCCGAGACGGCCTTTCTGCTGAAGACCGAAGACCCGGCGCGTTACGGGCTGCGCTGGTGCACCCCGACCATGGAGGTGCCCCTGTGCGGCCACGCCACCCTGGCGGCGGCCCATGTGCTGCTGTCGGAACTGGGCGTGGACGCGCCGCGGCTGACCTTCGAAACCCGGTCAGGGCCGCTGATGGTCGAGCGCGGGCCCGGCGGCTACGAGATGGACTTCCCCGCCGACATGCCGCGCCGGACCGGCGTGCCCGACGGCCTTGCCGAGGCGCTCGGCGTCGAGCCGGTCGAGGTCTGGGCCGGCGCCTACCTCGTGGCGGTCCTGGACAGCGAGGCGACCGTGCGGGCGCTCGATCCCGACATCGCCGCCATCCACCGCATCTCGGGCGAGGCGACCGGGGGGCGCGGCAACCTGGTGGTCGCGGCGCTGGCCGACGCCGGGTCGGATGTGGACGTGGTGGACCGGTTCTTCGCGCCGGGCTCGGGGATCGCCGAGGACCCGGCCACGGGGTCCGCCCATTGCATCGCCGGACCGCTGTATGCGCAGAAGCTGGGCCGCCCGGTCGTGCGCTTCCTGCAGGCCTACCCGGGCCGCGGCGGCGAGATCGAGACGGAACACCGCGGCGAGCGGCTGATTCTGCGCGGCCGCGCGGTCACGACGGTCGAGGCGGAGCTGCGCCTGTAACCCACGAAAAACGCGGCCCCTTGAGAGGGGCCGCGCTGTTCGCGGTCCTGGAATCCGCCCGCCGATCAGTAGCGGCGGCGTTCCTGCTGGTCCCGGCGCTCGTAGCGGATCCGGTTGCTCAGGTGATCGAAGCGGCGATCGAGGTCCTGCCGCTCCCGGCGGCTGAGGCCGTTGCTGCGCCGGTAGTTGGTCTCGAGATTGGCGATGACGCGGAACTGGCGACGCATCTCCGCGGCCTCCGCGCGGGTCAGCTGGCCCGTGCGGACGCCCTGGTCGATGCGGCGATCCAGCTGGGCCTGCCGCTGGTTGATGTTCTGCCAGGCCTGGGCCGAGGCGGGGGCGGCGACGGCGATCGCCGAAACCGCGAGCACGCTGGCGATAAGCTTTTTCATCGTGGTCTCCGTTGTTGATGCGCCACCCTGGGGGCGACGGATAGTGAAACGCTTGAGTTGGGCAATGCCGTCGCACATCTGCGAATATTTTTGAGTTGTTTGCAGTGATGAGTGCATAGAAGAAGGG
>DASPLM010000283.1:0-2544 GCA_035627575.1 Caulobacteraceae bacterium
ATGGCGAGGAGGGCAGCCCCGTCCCCGGCGACTTCGTCTGCCTGACCATCAAGGACACCGGGGAGGGCATGACCGAGGAGGTCGCCGCCCGCGTGTTCGAGCCCTTCTTCACCACCAAGGGGGTCGGCCGGGGTACGGGGCTGGGGCTGAGCCAGGTCTATGGCTTCGCCCGGTCGTCGCACGGCCACGTCGAGGCCGAAAGCCGCCCCGGGCAAGGCACGACCGTCTCGATTCACCTGCCGCGCTCCCACAAGCCGCTGTCGGCGGTGGAGCCGACGCCGGGACCGCGCCGCGCCGCCGGGCGGGCCAAGGGGCGGGTCCTGATGGTGGAGGACGACGACGCGGTCGCGAGCATGGTCTCGCAGATGCTGGCCCAGCTGGGCTACCGCGCGTCGCGAGCGTCGACCGCAGACGCCGCGCTGAAGGTGCTGGAAGCCGACCAGAAGTTCGACCTGGTCTTTTCCGACATGGTGATGCCCGGCGATATGGACGGGCGGGCCCTGGCCCGCGAAATCCGGCGGCTGTATCCGCACCTGCCAGTCCTGCTGACTACCGGCTACTCGGAGGCCGCGGCCCAGGCCGCCGGCGACGGCCTGCGGCTGCTGATGAAGCCCTACCGCATCGACGCGCTGGCGGCGGCGGTGAAGGCGGCGCGCAACGAAGCGGGGACGTCGGCCGCCTCCGCCTGAGCGCGCGCTGTCTAGATGATGGAGGCGGCGAAGGTCAGGCCCGCCACCGCCACGGCCAGGACGAGGCCTCCGATGGCGACGGGTGCGGCGCGACGGGCGCCGCCGCGGATGCTCGGCCCATAGGTGATGCCCCGGACGAAGCGCTTCTGGTCCGCCGGAAGCCAGGCTTCGCCGGTATCGTGAAGGGACGTGGCCATATCAGACCTCCTCGAGGCTCGCCGAAGGCGCGCCCGGGAATACGGGCGCGGTGAGCATCTCGCGGGTGAAACGCCAGAACTCGGCCCCCCGTTCCCGACGCCCCGCCGCCGCGTGGGCGGCCGCTCGTGCATCTTCCAGCAGGGCTCCGGGCGCGGCGGGAACAAACGGGCCCACCGACCCTCCCGAAAAGCCGACGCCGCCGGCGCCGTGGCGGCGGTACTCATCGCGCCAGGCGCGGAAGCGCGCGGTCTCGCGCCGCAGCCGGGCGGCGAGGGCCAGCGCCAGGTCCGGATCGCCCCCGGCTGCCGCCGCGACCGCCTCGAGGTCGGGCGAGGCGGGGTCGTAGCCAAGGGCGTCGGGGTTGCGCGGATCATAGGCCGCAGAGGTGACGGGAACGGCGGTCGAAGGACGGTCGGTCATGATTGCCTCCTGCAAAAGCAGGAAGCGTGCGCTGGTTCGCGGCCCTGCCTAGCGCGGTTGCATGCTCTTGACGCGAGCGGCCCAGAGCACCTCGGCGTCGAAGATCGGGTCCTCGGTCTGGCTGAGCAGGTGGTAGTGGCCGGGGATCTGGCTGCGCTTGATCTTCTTGATGAGGATGCGGCCGTCGGCGAGGCCGACGACGCACAGGCGGCCGATCAGGTCCGAGGTCACCGGCTCGCGGACATCGTCATAGAAAACAAGCCACTCGTTGAAGAAGGAGCCGAGGCTCTCGCCGCGGATCTCGACCGCGACGGTGGCGGCGCTGGCGTCCTCGGGGGCAGGTACCTCGTCGAGATTCCCTTGTCCTTCAGCGTAGTAGTGGGCGTGGGCGCCGGCGCCGACGTAGCCGACCACGGGCACCTCGCTGCGGGACTCGGCCGGGTCGAGTTCGAGCCGGACCAGGGGAATCTCCAGGGCCTCGGCGATGCGGCGGGCGTCGTCGCGGCTGGGCTCGGTTCTTCCACGTTCCCAGGAGCTTACGGTGGTCTGGGCGGCGCCGAGCGCCAGGGCGAGGCGCTGCTGGGACCAGCCCTTCTGGCGGCGGGCGGCGGCGATGCGGTCGGCGATGGCCATGCCGGACGATCTACCACCGAATCTGTCGTGTCAACGACAATATGCGCTTGAGTGGCCGCTCAGATCAGCGAACTTTGTGCTCATGTGGGGTGAATGGACGCCCTGCCAACGCAAAACGGGTTGATCATGAGCTTCGTCTGGACCTCGGACGTCGTCGAGAGGGCGCGTCGGCTGTACCTGGTGGACGGCTACAGCGCCGCCGAGACGGCGCGCCGCATCGGCGCCACCCGCAGCGCCGTCATCGGCAAGGCGCACCGCATGGGCTGGGCCGAGGAGCGGCCGGCCGCGCTGGCTCAGGCGAACCTGCTGCGCGCGAACCGCGCCGGGGCCGTGCTGGCCCGGCCGCGTCGGCTGCCGCGCGAGGAGCCGGTCGCCACCGCCGGCGCGGTGCAGCGCAGCCGCCCCCGGCCGTGGATGGACCGGGAGCCGGGCGAGTGCGCCTGGCCGGTCTCCGGCGAGGGTGAGCACATACTGTCGTGCTGCGCCCCCAGCGGCCGCCGGACCTACTGCGACGAGCACCGCCTGAAGCTGTATCGCGACCGCGTGGCGGACGAGCCCGCGAGGCTGGAGCGCATCGCCGCCTGGGTCGAGCAGGCCGAAGGAC
>DASPLM010000284.1:0-9088 GCA_035627575.1 Caulobacteraceae bacterium
GAAGTGCTGGCGGTAGTCGTGCGCGGTTCCGTCCTTGTCCGACAGCCAGTCCAGCACCAGCAGGAACTCTCCGGGCGCCATGACCAGGACGCGCCGGTGCCGGATGGTCTGGAAGTGGGTCAGGTAGGTCTCGCTGATCGCCAGGCCGTCCTGCTCGCCCGCCATGACAAGGGCAGAGCCGAACGGCTTCACACCGACACGGGCGTGATTGCGGCCGTCGACGCTCACCGTGTTGTGGGCGCGCGTCGTTTCCACATAGACGCGGCGCGGGTCGGCGTACCAGAAGCCGTCCCGGTGCAGGGGCGTATCCGGCGCGGTCTTGCCCTTGAAGGCGTAGCGGCCCGGGTCGACCAGGACATCCCGGCCGCGGTCGTGCCAGAGGAACGCCAGGTGGTCGGCCTGCTTGTGCGTGCGGGAATGGAATCCCGCGTGCTGGGCCAGGTAGGCCGGAGTTCCATCCGCCCCGGGCAGGCGGGCGAAGACGTAGCCGGCGTCCTGGTAAGCCCTGACCCCGGGCTGCGGCGGCGTCCCTGCCTCCCCATCGGTCATAAGCCACCGCAGTTCCCGACTGCCGTACTGTTCGGCGAGCCGCTCGAAGCGGTACATGTCGACCGGGTCGGTGTCTCCGATGGCCGCAAGCACCCCGTCGGGTTTGATCATCCAGGCCAGCGCCTCTTCCATGCCGTCGAGCAGGCGCCCGAACCGTTCCCCGACCAGCACGCCCGTGCTTCGCGCGCTGACGAGAGTGCCCAACAGCATGTAGTGGTAGCCGGGCGAGTGCTCCTTGTGCACGCCGCTGTCGAAGAAGTGCTCGTGGATGATCTGCTCCAGGCGCGCGGCCGCCAGGGCCGCGTAGGCCGCCATGCCGGGCAGGTCCGGAAAGCGCTCCGCCGCCGCCAGCTGGCCCAACGCCTGGTAGAGCCCGTGGTTGTTGTGGCCCTTGAAGAAGCGTTCGTTGGTCAGGGCCTCGTGGTGGAAGTAGATCGCGTCGGCCAGCCGCTCCAGCTCCGCGTCCGTCGCGGTCTCATCCCTTGCCAGCACGTCCAGCAGATAGGCCATGCGGTAGATCCGCAGGCCGACGCTCATGTCGTACCAGACCGGATCCCCGTCCTGGCCGATGAAGCGGTCGAGTTCCGCGAGCGTCCGCACCGTGGCGGTGGCCGGATGGAAAGTCTGCAGCCAGTCGCGGATCATCACCCGCGAGGCGCTGAGATAGCGCTTCTTGCCGTAGAGGCTGTGCGCAGCGAGCAGCTTGGTGAGCGGCTTCCAGGAATGCAGGTCGAAGGCCGCCGACCGGTCGAGCCCCGCCCAGGGATAGGGCGGCTCCAGTTCGACCACGGTCCCGCCCGATTCCCACCCGTCCATCAGCAGGCGATCGCATTTGCGCTGGAAGGTGGGATCGATGTCGGCCGAGAGGTTCTCGAGGATCTCGTAGGGCTTCAGCGGACGCGACGCCGCCGAGGCGCGGAGGGTGGCCGCGTCCAGGTCGGGCCGGAACACCGGCTGGTCGGCGTCCGTCCCCATGGGCGCGACGCCGGCGGCCTTATCCACGGCGGCCCGTCAGGGCGTCGTAGGTCCGCGTGATCTCGGATGCGGCGGAGTCCCAGGTCCGTTCGGTCTCGACGAAGCGACGGGCGTTCGTCCCCAGCCGCGCCGCCAGGTCCCGGTCGTGGATGATGCGCGAGATGGCCGTGGCCATGGACGACACGTCGCCCTTCTGGAACAGCAGTCCGGTGTCCTCGTCTCGCACCATCTCGGCCAGGGCCGCGACGTTGGAGGCCAGCACCGGCTTCTCCATGGCCATGGCCTCGAGCGGCTTCAGCGGCGACACGATCTCGTTCACGGCGACCGGCTTGCGCGGGAAGATCGCGAGATCGATGACCGAGTAGTAGCGCGGCACGGCGGTCGGGGCCACGCGACCGGCCAGGATGACCCGGTCCGAGACGCCCAGCGCCTCGGCCTTCTCGCGGATCATCTTCTCGGCCTTGCCGCCGCCGACCAGCAGCATGGACACGTTCAGGCCGCCACGGTTCAGCAGCGAGACAGCCTCCACGGCGTCGTCCAGCCCTTCGTAGTCGACGATGGAGCCGATGAAGCCCAGGACGTAACGGTCCTGCAGGCCCAGCATGACGCGCAGGTCCTCGTCGCGGGGGATCGGCTGGAACTGGGCGATGTCGACGCTGTTGTAGGCCAGCGCGATGCGGTCGGCCTCGACCCCGCGCGAGACGAGTTCGCGTTTGAGCGCCTCGTTGATGGTCAGGACCGCGTCCGCCTCACGCGCCACCATGATCTCCAGGTCGCGCATCACCTCGAACCGCTCGCCCCCCTCGCCCGCCGCGGAGCGCTGGGCGGCGGTGAACTCCCACAGGCCGCGCACCTCGTAGACGAAGGGCACGCCGGCCTGACGGGCCGCGACCAGGGCCGGCAGGGCGTTGACGTAGTTGGAGGCGGCGTGAACCACGGCGGGGCGGCGCGCGGCGAAGCCGGCGCCGAGGCTGGCCGCCGCCGTGGACACGTACTGGTCGAAGGCGGTGCGGTTGGCGCCGGACCCTTCCAGCCGGTGGTAGGTCACCTCGTCGACCGGGTAGGTCAGCTGACCCGGATCGACCTTGATCGCATCCGGCCGGTCCCACGGGTAGCCGGGGCGGGTGAACGCCGTGACATCCCAGCCCCGGGCGCCGATCGCGCGGACGAGGTTGTGGGTGCGCGTGGTGTAGCCGCTGACGTGGTGCGGGAGCGAACTGGCGGCGACGTAGGCCACCGAGCGCTCGGCCGGCGCCCAGGCCGCTCCGGCGCCACGCGCGGGCAGGGGAACGCCGTGGGCTCGGATGCGGGCGAGGCCGCGGAGCACCTCCAGCCGGGCGGTCTGGTCCGGGGTGAAGGGCTCGCCGATCTCCCAGGCGCGCTCCAGCAGGGCGGTCGGCTCGTCGACCATGCCGGCGTCGTACATGAGGCTGGCCAGCCACTTGATGCGGTAGCCCTTCGGCTCGAGTTCAACCGCCTCGCGGCCGAGGCGGATGGCTTCCGCGAGGTCGGTGTCCCGCAGGGCCTTGGCCTTGGCGGTCAGCCCCTCGGCCCGCCTGCTCGCCACGCCCGAGGCCTTGGCAGCGGCCGGCGCCTGGACGGTGGCCTTGCGCTTGGCCCTGGAGTCCGAACGCAGCTCCATCAGCTGCCGGGGCAGCCTGGCGGCGGCTTCGAAGGAACGCAGCGACATCAGGGTCGTACCGAGACGGTAGGCGATGGTGCCCTTGAGGCGGGCCAGCTGGTCCTCGGTCTCCGCCAGCCGCTGGCGGAGGTAGGCGGTTTCGGCGCGCAGGACCTGCAACTGCGCCTCGGCCGCAGCGTTCGCCGGCTCGGCCACGATCGCCTCGGGCGTCGCCGTCTCGGCGGGCGCCTTGCGTATGCGCTTGGCCGCCGCCGTTTTCGGGGTCACTGCCTTGCCGGGCGCCGCGCCCGTGGCCTTCGAAGTACGCTTGACCTGATCGTTCATGAGGCGAGGCCCTGGACGTGACTACTTGTCATTTTGGTTCCGGCCCATCAAGGACGCGGGATCGGCGCCGAACTGCGCGGGCCTGGGGGTTGATAGTTGGACCAAGAGCCGAACGCCACCGCGAAAGCCGCGCCGGGAGACGGGAAAGGTCCGTGGGCGAAGGTCAGGAAATCCGTGGCCCGCTTCACGCGCAAGGTGGGGTTCCGCCAGGTCGACCTGCCGGAAGGCGCGCCGACGAAGCGCATTGAGGTCAAGGAGTACGCCCTCCCGTTCGCCCGGGCCGCGTTCCCGACCCGCGCCGTGCTGCGCCTGACGACGCCCCGGCTCGGAACCCGGCCCGTGAACGCGGTGTTCGCGGAGCATCCGCTGGAGTCCGGAGGCGAAGCGTCGTCCCGGATCGTCGCCCTGCACGGCCGCACGGTGTTCGAATCGGTCGATCTCGGCGCCAGCTGGAACGAGATCCCGGTCGAGAGCGAGCATCCGCTCGAGCTGAGCTTCACGACCTCGACCGGCCACAACATCACCGCCACGCAACCGATGGCCGACGAGGCCGATACTGAGACCCGGACGGTCATCCGCCGCTACGACGCGCAGTGGAGGCCGGCCGGGGCGCCCTTCACGGCACGGTCGCCCTGGCACGGCACGGCGTCCATCGGCGAGGCGGACGGCGTCATCATGTTCGCCGAGTACCCGCTGAACCGTGACAAGTACCCGGCCTTCGACAACTCGGGCCTGAGCCGGGCCACGCGCCTGTTGTCCAGTCCCCGGGTCTACCGCTCGCGCGACGACGGTCTCACCTGGGAGGTGGCGCTCGAACTGCCCCTCGACCGGGTGCGGCACCTGCACACCTGCATGCCCGAGCCGGGCCGGCCGGGGCGCTGGTGGCTGACCTCGGGCGACCGCTACGACGAGGTCCACGTCTGGGTCACCGACGACCACGGCGAGACGTGGCGGGAGATCACCTCGCACGCAGTGTCGACGCCGCTGCACGAGAGCTGCCGGCCGGTGTCGAGCCAGCGCATGACCGATCACGTGTTCCACGACGGCTGGATGCTCTGGGGCGCGGACGACATCCTCGGCAAGGAGCCGCTCTATGGCACGGGCGAACACCCCCGGGTCGGCTCGCGCATCTTCCGCGCGCGGACCGAGGGTCCCTTCGTGCCCGAGGCGATCGGCTTCTGCGGGCCGCCCATGCGCAGCATCGTCGACCTTGGGCCGGCCTTCCTGTTCGCCTCCGAGGCGAAGAAGCCCGAGGTGACGGCGCGGCCGCGCACCTTCCTCGTGTTCAAGGACGAACTCGACCGGGTTCACCCCTTCGTGGAGATGGACAACTACGGCCCGTCAGGAACCGGGTTCACCTATTCCCGGCACAGCCGCAAGGCCCGCGACGGCGTCTTCTTCAGCTACCGCGGCGCGACGGACGTGTTTCCGCATTCACCGCGCGTGCTGCGCTGGGAGATCGAGTTCCGCTAGAAGAGCTCGATCTCCGGCTCGGCGCCGAGGAAGCCGTGGATGTCGAGGCCGACGATGATCTCGCCGGCGCTCCAGGAGAGCGCCAGGGTGTCGCCGCCGTCGCGCACCTCGGCCTTCGCGGGGGCCACGGCGCCCTCGCCCAGGGCCAGGACGGTCGCGAACACCACGGGATCGTTGGAGGCCGTCTCCATGGCGAAGGCGGGGGCCGGCTTGATCTCCGCGTCCCGAGGCGAGAACCAGCCCTGCAGGCGGGGCTCCGTCGCGCCCACAAAGATTTCCGAACCGGCCACCTCCGGCATGAGCGACGCAATGGAGAGTTTCATCCCGTCGTCGACGGGCCACTTGCCGTTGTTCACCTCGGTCGCCCGGTAGGCGGATGGGGCGATCGCCTCGATCTCGAAGGTGGGCGCGAGGTGGAACCACTGCGAGAATCGATGGACGTCCGGCGCCGCGGCAGCGGGCGCGGGCGCCGGGCGCAGCACGGGCGCCAGGGTCGCCTTCAGGCGCTCGATCAGGCCAGCCGGGCGGGCGGGCTCGTCCGCAGGCGCAGGAGCCGTCGCCTTGCGGGGGGGCGGCGCGATGCGGTCGACCACGAGCAGCCAGCGGCCGTGGGACAGGATCAGCAGCCGGCGGTGCACGCCCTGGGCCACATGCGAGGCCTCGCCGAGCGAATATACCAGGCCATCCTCGGTCTGGCCGGCGGCGACCAGGGCCGAACCGTAGGGCTTGTCCTTGCGCCGGTCGTAGCTCTGGCCGTCCACCTCGACGGTGTTGTGGGCGTGGGTCGATTCGACGAACACCCGCTTGGGGTCCCCGTACCAGAAGCCCTTGTTCCAGAGCGGGTCCCCGGCCTTGGTCTTGCCTCGATAGCCGTAGCGGCCCGCATCGACGAGTATGTCGCGACCCTGTTCGCACCAGACGAAGCTGAGGTCGTCCGCCTGCTTGTGCGTACGGGAGTGGTAGGCCAGCGTCTGGGCCAGGTAGCTGCCCAGCTGGCGGGCGACGAAATAGCCGGAAGCGGCGAAGGTCTTGAGACCCTGCCCCATGCCCGTGCGCGGCAGGTTCGCCTTCGCCTCGTCGGTGTCGCCGAAATTGACCAGGCGGCCGCTCGGCTTGACGAACCAGGTCAGGGCGTCGCGCGCGCGCTGGACCGTCCCCGCCA
This sequence comes from Caulobacteraceae bacterium, assembly GCA_035627575.1. GTDB lineage: Bacteria > Pseudomonadota > Alphaproteobacteria > Caulobacterales > Caulobacteraceae > JAEZEZ01. The sequence continues at coordinate 6,126 of DASPLM010000284.1, forward strand.
GTTCCGGCGTGTCGAGCAGGCCGGCCTTCTCGGCGCCGGTCAGGGTCTGCAGCACCCGCAGGTGATAGCCGGGCGAGTGTTCCTTGTGCACGCCCTCTTCGGTGAACTGGGCGTCGATGACGGCCGCGAGGCGCCGCCGGGCCTGGTCGGCGGCCTCGGCCATGCCCGGCATGTCGCTGAGCCGGCGCGCCATGGCGAGCTGGCCGCAGGCCTGGTAGAGCCCGTGGTTGGAGTGGGCGGCGAAGCCCTCGTCCCCCGCGAGATGGCGCCGATGGGCGTCCATCGCCCGCCGCAGCAGCTCCCGTTCCTCGTCGCTCCCGACGCCCCGGCGGCGGGCCTCGTCGTAGACGTAGGCCATGCGGTAGGCGCGCAGGCCGATGGCCATGTCGTACCAGGCCATGGGGGAGACGCCCGGCGCGTCGGCGTCCGAGTTCACCCGCGCCCAGTCCACGGCGACCGCGAAGGCGCGTTCGAAATACCCTTCGGTGGTCAGCCCGGCCGAATCCGCCGCCAGCAGCGGGTCGATCATGTCGAGCGCGTGCAGGTGGTAATTGAACGAGCGCGTGGCCTCGTCCTTGAAGCTCCAGTCGATGGGCGGCTTGACCGGCACGGCGGGATAGTGGCCCAACACCCACCCGTTGCGCACCACGGCCTCGGCGCTGGAGGAGCGCAGCAGCTCTTCATAGGGAGCCGGCCGGGCGGCTGTTGCAGCAGCCGTGTCGGTCACGAGCGGCCTCCAAGAATCAAGTCGGTACAGACGCGGGCGATGGCGCCCGCGGGGACGTCCCAGCTGCGTTCCGCCTCGACCCAGGCGCGGGCGTTGGCGCCCAGCTTCTTGGCGAGGACGGGATCGCTGGCGAGGCGGCGCAGGGTGGCGGCGAGGGACTCGACGTTGCCCTTTTCGAACAGCAGGCCGTTGGAGCCGTCGGTGATCATCTCGGCCATGGCCCCCACGCTCGAGGCGATCACCGGCTTGGCCATGGCCATGGCTTCCAGCGGCTTCAGCGGTGCGACCACCTCACAGACCGGCAGCGGCCGTCGCGGGAACACCGCCACGTCGACGACGGAATAGTAGTTGGCGACCTGGGCGGGCGGAATCCGGCCCGTCTGCACCACGCGATCACCGAGCTGCAGCCGGCGCGCTTCCTCACGCAGGTGCCCGGACGCCGAGCCCTCGCCGACGATCAGAACCGCCAGGTCGAGGCCGTCCTGGACCAGAAGGGCCGCAGCCTCAAGGAGGTCGTCGAGCCCCTCGTAGTGCTCGAGGGAGCCGAGGAAGCCGATGACATAGCGGTTCTTCAGGCCCAGTTGCTGGGCCAGTCGGCGGTCGCGCGACGCCGGTTGGAACACGGTCAGGTCCACCCCGTTCGGGGCCAGCACGATCTTGTCCTCGGCCACGCCCCTGGCGATCAGTTCCGTGCGCAGGCCCTGGGACAGGGCGAGGACCCGGTCGGCCCCGTCGGCGACCTTGATCTCGAGGTCCCGCTGCAGGGCGAACCGCTCGGTGGCTTCCCAGCCGGGGGTCTTCGCCGCCGCGGTCATTTCCCAGAGTCCGCGAACGCCGTAGACGAACGGCAGCCCGCAGCGCCGCGCCGCGATCAGGGCGGGCAGGCCCGTCATGTGGTTGGACGCGGCGAACACCATCGCCGGTCGCGTGCGCTGGATGAATCCGCAGAGGATCTGGGCCGAACGCTCGATGTACTGCGGCAGCGGCGTCTCGCTGGCCGAGGGGCCCTTCAGACGGTGGTAGCCGACGCCCTCCACCTCGTAGGGGCCGGGACGCACGCGGAGCTCGCGGGCGTCATTGCGGTCCCAGGGATATCCCGGACGGGTGGCTGCGCACACGTCCCAGCCGGCTCGATGCAGGGCCGCCAGCACGTTCTGCGTGCGCAGCGTGTAGCCGCTCACGTGATGCGGAATGGCGCTGGAGGCGACGTAGGCGAGTCGGCGCGGCTCGGGCGCGAACGGAGGCGCGGGGCGGGGGGGCGGAACGGCGATCTGGCCCGCGTGGGCATGGGACTCGATCACGCGCAGGCGAACGGCGTCCCTCTGGCTGAACAGCCAGCGGCCGTGCAGCCCGGCGTGGGCGTACTCGGCCGGTTCTCGAACCTGGCCCGCCATGTAGAGGATCTGGGCTGCCTGTCCCATCTGCCGCGGGGTGGGGTCCAGCGCAACGGCTTCCTTGGCCAGGCGCGCCGCGCCGGTGAGGTCATAGCCCACGCGCGCCGCCGCCAGGCCCATCAGCACCGCCGCAGCGTCCGGCGGCGGCAGGTTCATCTTGCGCACGCCCTGAACGGCCACGGCCGCATCGTCTAGGCTGTCGTCGATCAGCCCGGAGGTGCGCGCCGTCAAGCTGGCGATCCGCCGCCCCTGCTTGCGCCGGCGGATGGACTCGCGGATCAGGGCGAGGATCTCCCACGGGAGGGCGAAGAAGCCGCGGACGGTCTTGGCCCGCAGGATGGCGGACCCGAGCCGGTAGGAAACCGTGTCGCGCGCCCGCTCGGCGGCCTGGGCGTGCTCGACGACCTTGCGGCGCAGTCGGTTGATCTCCTGGCGCGCCGCGTGGTGCTGGCGCCGCTCCTGAGCCAGTTCCTCGTGCAACGCGTGCACGGACATCTCTGCGGTCGCGCCGGTATCGGCGAGGTCGTGCAGGACTGGAGGGGAAAGGGTGTTCGGCCCGGACCGCAACGTCATAGATACTCCGGAGAGGCTCCGGCCCCTAGGGCGAGGGGGTTCTAACGACTTGGGCGCACGCCGACAACCGTCGAGCGCGTTCGGCGTTCCCCGGCACGCCTGGCCAGAGGCTGCGCCCTACTTCCAGAAACCGCAAGCGTCGACGATGGCGCGTTCCACGCCCGGACGCTCGAGGCTGCGGAACTGGTCGTGTCCGACCAGCATCACGATCAGGTCGGCGTCGCGATAAGCCGAGGCGACGTCGGACAGCTGAAGCCCGGCGGGATCGT
>DASPLM010000285.1:0-2024 GCA_035627575.1 Caulobacteraceae bacterium
AGGGGCTCGGCCATCTTCCTGCACGTGGCTCGGCCCGACTTCGGGCCCACCGCCGGCTGCATCGCGCTCTCCAGGGCGGACGTGCTGGACCTGCTGGCGAAGGCGCGGGCGGGAGACCGGGTGGTCGTGGCCGACGCCGTCAGCCTCGCGCCCGCCGACTGAGCGGTCAGCGGCCGCCGAACAGGGCGCTGCCGACCCGTACGCTGGTGGCGCCGAAGCGCACGGCGGTCTCGTAGTCGTCGCTCATGCCCATGGACAGGCGCTCCAGCCCGTTGCGGGCGGCGATCCTGGCCAGCAGGGCGAAGTGCATGGCGGGCTCCTCCTCCGCCGGCGGAATGCACATCAGGCCCTCCACGGTCAGTCCGCAGTCCTCGCGGCACAGCCGCAGGAAGGCGTCGGCGTCGCGGGGCGCGACCCCCGCCTTCTGCGGCTCCTCGCCGGTATTCACCTGCACGTAGAGGCGCGGGGCCTTGCCCGAGCGGGCGATCTCCTCGGCGAGCGTGCGGGCGATCTTCTCGCGGTCGACCGTCTCGATGACGTCGAAGAAGGCCACCGCCTCGCGCGCCTTGTTGCTCTGCAGCGGGCCGATCAGGCGCAACTCGAGATCGGCGGCCGTGTCGCGGCGGCCCGACCAGCGCTCCATCGCTTCCTGCACCCGGTTCTCGCCAAACACCCGCTGTCCGGCGGCGAGAACCGGTTCGATCCGCTCCCAGGGCTGTTGCTTCGAGACGGCGGTCAGGGTGATGTCGCCCGCGCGCCTGCCCGCCGCCAGCGCCGCCTTCTCGATGCGGCGGCGGACCTGGGCGAGGCGGGCGGCGGGATCGGAGGCCTGGTCGGTCATGACGGATGATGCTGCGCAGACGCTGTGGCGGACGGCCCAAGCCTTAGAGGCCCTGGCCCGCCCGGAAAAGCCGCTGCCGCCCCTGTTCTTCGTCACCGACCCGTTGCGGACGCCCGATCCGGCGGCCGTGGCCGCCCGCCTGCCGGTAGGGGCGGGGGTGATCTACCGCCACTTCGGCGCCGAGGACGCCCTGCCGACCGCCATGCGCCTGCGCGAGATCGCCGGCCTGCGGGCGCTGACCCTGCTGATCGGTCTGGACGCGGAACTGGCCGAGGCCTGCGGGGCCCACGGCGTGCACCTGCCCGAGGCCGGCCTGGGCCAGGCGCGGGAGCTCCGCGCCGGGCATCCGGAGTGGCTGCTGACCGCCGCAGCGCACGGCGCCGGGGCCCTGGAAGCGGCCGCGTCCGCCGGTGTCGACGCCGCCCTGCTCTCGCCCGTGTTCCCCAGCGCCAGCCCTTCGGCGGGGCCGCCCCTTGGCCTCGCCCGGTTCTCCGAACTCGCGCGGGGCGCCCCCCTGCCGGTCTATGCGCTGGGCGGGGTGACGGCGGCGAATGTGGCGGAGCTGCTCGGGTCGGGCGCGGCGGGCGTCGCCGCTGTCGAGGGTGTGCTCGAGGCGTGGGCCGCTGGACAGCGGGCATGAAAAAGGCCGCTGGCGGTCCAGCGGCCGTGCAGAGCGTTCCTGCTCTCGCTTCCTAGAAGCGGAAGGTGGTCTCGAGCCGCACGCGCGGCTGGGGCTTTTCCTCGTCGGTGAGGCGACGCGGGGGGTTCTGGTCGCCCAGGCCCACGGACCCGCCGACGCGCAGGCCCGGCGTCAGCTTGAAATAGGCGCCCGCCTCGACGTCCTGCCAGTCCATATCCCGCGAGTTGGGCTGCTCGTAGTCGAGCTTGAGGCCCCAGCGGCCGTCCGTGTTGAACTCCAGCGACTTGCGGCGCCCGTTGGGGCCCCAGTCGTTCGGGGCTGCGGTCGCCGGCGCGGTCACGGCCTGGGCGCGGGGCTTGGCGGGGCGCGTCTGGGCCTGCGCATCGACCGCCACGCCCGCGAACGCGAGCGCAACGACAACCGCTGCGATGCCCGAAACCCTGTTCATGCCCCTGCCTGTGACTCCTTCAGAGCCTTATCGATGGTCGCCGCGGAAGGTTCCGCCACGTCCGAGCCTTCGATTAAGGACCTCGACTGTTGAAG
>DASPLM010000286.1:0-2186 GCA_035627575.1 Caulobacteraceae bacterium
GGGGCTGATGCGGCGGCTGAAGGCGACCAATGGCGAACGCCTCGTCATCGGCGTCTCCGGCGGGCTGGATTCGACCCAGGCCCTGCTGGTCGCCTGCCGGGCCTTCGACCGCCTCGGCCTGCCGCGCACCGGCATCCTCGGCTACACCCTGCCGGGCTTCGCCACCTCGGAGGGGACGAAGTCGAACGCCTGGGCGTTGATGAAGGCGCTGGGGGTGACCGGGGCCGAGATCGACATCAAGCCCACGGCCATGACCATGCTGGAGGGGATCGGCCACCCCTTCGCCCGGGGCGAGCCGGTCCACGACATCACCTTCGAGAACGTTCAGGCGGGCCTGCGCACCGACTACCTGTTCCGCCTCGCCAACCAGAACGGGGCCTTCGTGCTGGGCACCGGCGACCTGTCCGAACTGGCGCTGGGCTGGGCCACCTATGGCGTCGGCGACCACATGAGCCATTACAACGTCAACGGCGGGGTGGCGAAGACGCTGATGCGCCACCTGATCCGCTGGGTCGCCGACCGCGAACTGGTGGGGGCCGAGGCGACGCCGGTGCTGCGCGCCATCCTCGGCCAGGAGATCTCGCCGGAGCTGGTGCCGTCGAAGGACGGCCAGCTGCAGTCGACCGAGGGGACGGTCGGCCCCTATGCGCTGAACGATTTCTTCCTGTTCTATGTCACCCGCTTCGGCCTCAAGCCGTCGAAGGTGGCCTGGCTGTGCCATCAGGCGTGGAAGGACGCCTCGGTCGGCGTCTGGCCGGCGGGAACGCCCGACGACGAGAAGATCGAATACGACCTCGCCACGATCAAACACTGGCTGCGGAAGTTTCTGGTGCGCTTCTTCCAGACCAGCCAGTTCAAGCGCTCGGCCGTGCCCAACGGGCCCAAGGTCGTCACCGGCGGCTCGCTCAGCCCGCGCGGCGACTGGCGGGCCCCGTCCGACAGCACGGCCCGGGTGTGGCTGGACGAGCTGGAGGCGAACGTCCCCGACTAGTGCCCCGCGTCGCCCTGCTCAGTCCACCTCGCCGAGGAACGGAAAGATCGCCGCCTTGGCCTCTGGCTCGTCCAGCATGGGCGCGTGGCCCACGCCAGGCACCTCGACGAAATCCATCTTCGGGGCCCGTTTCCTCATCTTCGCGGCGATCGCCTCGCTGAGCAGATCCGAGGTCTCGCCCCGGACCAGCAGCACCGGCCGCGCCCGGGTCAGCCGCCCGAACATCGGCCACAGGTTGGGGACCAGCGCCTTGGCGCCCGCCGTCCGCATCGGCACGGCGATGTCCGGGTCGTAGTCCAGCACCGGCGACCCTTCCGTGCCGATGCGGAAGACCCGGCGGGCGAAGGCGTCCCAGTCGGCATCGGTATAGTGGGGGAAGGCGATGGCGTTGTGCTGCTTCACATAGGCGGCGGCCTCGGCCCATCCCGGGGTGTCGACCGGCTGGCCGGAATAGGCGGCGATCCGGGCCAGCCCTTCCTTCGCCACCTCGGGTCCCACGTCGTTGATGATGGCGGCGGCGATCGCCTTGGAACGGACGGCCGCCACGGCCATGGTGATCAGCCCGCCCATCGAGGTGCCGAGGAAGACCGCCCGCGCGAGCCCGGCCTGGTCCATCAGGGCCAGGACGTCGTGGGCGTAGTTGATCGGCTGGTAGGTCATCGGGTCCGGCGCCCGGTCCGACTGGCCGCGGCCGCGCACGTCGACCGCCAGCACCCGGCGCCCGCTCTGGGCGATCAGGGGGGCGATGGCGCCGAAGTCCGCCGAGTTGCGGGTCAGGCCGTGGATGGCGATCACCGGCAGCTTCGCGGGTCCCGACGCCGCCGCATAGTCGCGGGCGTACAGGCTCAGCCCGTCCGGGCTGGTCCAGCGGCGTTCAGCGAAGGTCTGGGTCATGCGGGGCTCCGGGTGGCGTCCGGAGTAATTCACCGCCGGACGAAATCCTTCAATGACCGAACAGGTCTTTTACGAAGTGGTCGAGGTTGGCGCCCTCGAAGCGGAACCCCGGAATGCCCGCGCGGCGAGCCGCCTCCAGATCCGTCGGCTGGTCCCCGATCAGGAAGGACCGGGCCGGATCGATATGGTGGTCGGCGATGGCGCGGACGATCATCCCCGGATTGGGCTTGCGGTCGGGATGGTCGGGGTGGCGGTAGCGCTCCTCGCGCGCCTCGGCGTGGAAGGGACAGGCGTAGACGGC
>DASPLM010000287.1:0-2613 GCA_035627575.1 Caulobacteraceae bacterium
CTTCACCCGCCCCATCCCCACGGCGCTCACCGCCGTCAGCCTTATGGCCAGCATGGCCCTGCTCGGCTGGGCCGTCCGCACCCTGCCGCTGGGCACCGCCTACGCGGTCTGGACCGGCATAGGCGCGGTGGGCACGGCGGCGCTCGGCGTCCTGCTGTTCCACGAGCCCGCCACCGCCGCGCGCCTGGTCTGCATCGGCCTGATCGTGGCCGGGATCGTGGGCCTGAAGTTCTTCTCGGGGACGTAGGGGGGGGAGACTCCTTCTCTCCAGAGAGAAGGAGGGCCCCACGCACCGGAGGCGCGGAGCGCCGGAGGTCCTTCGCGTGGGAGGAAGAGTGACTTCCTCCATCCGCAACGCCCTTCAGGCAGACACTCTTCCTCCGGCGTGGACCTGCGCAGGCTGCCGCCTGCTCCGGTACGCCGGGACCTCCTTCTCTCCAGAGAGAAGGATAAGGCTCGAAAAGCCTACCCCGCGAATTGCCGAAACGCCGCCAACACCTGGCGGTAGGCGTCCTTCTTGAACGGCACGACCAGGTCCATCACCTCGTCATAGCCGGCCCAGCGCCACTCGCTGAACTCGATGGGCGGATGGGCCTCGAGGTCGATCTCGGCGTCCTCGCCCTCGAACCGCACGGCGAACCACTTCTGGCGCTGGCCCTTGAAGCCGCGCTTGCGCATCGGTCCGTTCAGCACCTCGGGCGGGAAGTCGTAGGTGATCCAGCCCTCGGTCTCGCCCAGTCGCGAGACGGAGGTGATGCCGGTCTCCTCCATCAGTTCGCGCCGCGCGGCGGTCTCCCAGTCCTCGCCGGGATCGACGCCGCCCTGGGGAAACTGCCAGTCGTGCGGCGGCCGCGCGCCGGAGCGCCTGCCGAGCCACACCCGGCCGGCGCGGTCGAACACCACGATGCCGACGTTGGGCCGGTAGAGGTCGAGATCGAGCGGGTGAAGCGTGTCTTCCGTCACCGCTTCGCAACGGCCGAGGCCGGCGCGAGTTGCAGCCCCCGCGCCTTGACCCCCTGGGCCCAGCGCACGGCGACCTCGACGGTCACGGGGTAGGCGAAACCGGTCCCCAGCGCCGCGCCACGGGTCTTGGCCGCCTGCTCCAGCGCGTTGAACTGGCCGACGATGGCTTCCGCCGTGGCCTGCTCGTCCAGGATCACCGAGGCGCTGGCGCGGGCCCAGGCGCCGCCGCGCGAGCGGGCCGAGCCGTCGTCGATAAAGGCCAGGCCGCGGCTCTTGAGGATGGCGCCGAAGGCCGCCATGCCCTTCTCCGAGCCCACGAAACGGTCGCCGAGATAGTTGGTCACGCCCACGTATCCGGCGGCGCGGCTCAGCAGCCAGTCCATGCGCCGGCCGATGTCGGCGCTGTCGCTCTGCACCAGCAGGGTGTGCGGGCCCGGATCGTTGTCGGGGTAGTCCGCGGGCTCCATCGGGATCTCGAGCAGCACCTCGTGGCCGTTGGCGCGGGCCAGGTCGATCCAGCCCTGCAGGCCTTCGGCGTAGGGCACGAAGGAGAGGGTGACCTCCGGCGGCAGGCGCTCGATGGCGTTGCGGGTGGCGGCCGGGTTCAGGCCCAGGCCGCCGACGATGAGGGCCACCTTCGGCCGGCCGTCGGACTTGAAGGGACGGGCGTAGGCGGAGAAGGGCGTGCGGCCGTCGGGCGCGATCACCGGCATCGGGCCGAGCGGCCCCGGCTGCACCACGCCGGCCAGGGGCGCGGCGGGGAGGGGATCGGACGGCGCGCGGCGCGTCGCGGGCATGGACGACGAGGGGGAGCCCCCCGGCATGCCGCCGTCGGGCAGGACGATCACGGCGGTGCCCTGCACCGGCGGCGCGTCGCCCAGGTCGAAGCCGTCCACGGCCACGTCCTGGCCCATGCCGAGGCTGTCGATGGTGAAGGCTTCCAGGCCGTTGACCGGCTGGCCCGGCGTCGCGGCGGCGACGGCCTGCGGCCGCTGCACCCGCGCAGTCACGGCCGGCGCGCCGGCGCCCGGATCGCCCGCCACCAGCACCAGGGTCGTGGCCGCGCCGAGGAACAGCACGCCGGCCCCCACCGCCGCTACATACGGGTTGGCGGCGAGCGCCTTCGCGCGGTCCAGCAGGGCGCGTGGATTGAACTTGCTCCCCTGGCTGGGAGCCTGGGCGCCGGCGAAGGCGGGCTGGCGTTTGGCGAACATGGCGACCGGGGTCTGGGCGAGGACAGGAACACGTCCGGCGCACGACGCCGAACATCGCCGTTAACCTCGCCCGGCGGCGGTTAAGAAAGCCTAACGGGAGGCGCCAGAGGGGTGCGGCGGATGGGCAGGCGGCGCGGCGTCGAGGGCAGGCGCTCATCGTCTCGCGCCGGCGTCGTTGATGGATTTATCCCTGAACCTCCTTGGTGGAACAATCGCGCCCTTCGGTCCTGACGCTGTCAAGGACGCGTGCTCTTCGCACGCGCCGCTCCGCGGCGAGGCCCGAAGAGGGCCTCGTCCTTGACAGCGGCAGGACCGGGCGCACCATTCCATCAAGAGGATCAGGGGCGGGTGTGTTCAGGAAAGGAGCGCGCCTCTCCTCTCCCTCGGGAGAGGCAGCGAGCCCTTTCGCAGCAAGGGGAGCGGGAGAGGCGTGTCA
>DASPLM010000288.1:0-2730 GCA_035627575.1 Caulobacteraceae bacterium
GATGGGCAGCGAGAAGCGCGCCACCAGATCGATCGCGACCGGCGCAGTAGCGGCCGCCGCGGTCCTCCTGCCGAGCCTGGCCGCCGCGGCGCCGGCAGCGAACGTCTATTACGAGCGCGCCCTGATGAGCGCGGCCGGCGCCCGCTGCGGCCTGTTCACGCCCGCCGTGGCGACGGCCCTGTCCGCTGCGACGGCCCAGGCTCGGGGCGCAGCCCTGCGCTCGGGCGTGGCCATCACGGACCTCAAGCAGGTGCGGGCGCGGGCCTCGGCGAAGGCGGCAGGGACCCCCTGCGATTCCGCCGACCTGCGCACGGCGGCCGGACGCGTCCGCTCCGCCTTCGAGGCCTGGAGCCGCCTGGCCAAGATGACTTTCCCCGGCGAACGGGCCCCGTGGCTGGCCGATCGCACCAGCTATCGCTCGGCGCGCTGGAAGCTGGTCCAGACGCCGCCGCGCCAGCCGGTGGCGACCGCGTTCGGCTACGCCGGCGATCTTGACCGCCAGGCCCTGCTCGCCGTCGCCGACTTCGGGGCCGACCAGCCCTACGCCGCCCGCCTGGTGTTGCGCGACGAGACCCGCACGCCCCTGCCCTGGCTCGGATCTGCAACCACGCGCGCCCTGCCGCCGCGCGCGGCGTCGCGCTTCATCATGGCGGAAGCGCGGGACGTGGCCGAACCGGGCCTCGTCCCCGCGCCTGGCAAGTCGGGCACGGCCTTCCGCTTCCCGGCGCGCGCCGCGGACGCCCTGGCCGAGCTGGACCCGCGCGAGCGCTTCGCGGTCGAGTTCCTGTTCCGGGGAGATCGGGTGAAGACGGTTGTCTTCGAGGTGGGCGACTTCGCCGCCGGCAAGGCGTTCCTGGCGTTCGTCCCGGTCTACGCCCGGCAGGCTAGCGCCCGACGTTCAGCGGGATGATCTCGGCGCCGCGCGGCTGACCGCCCGCGGCCTGTTCCTGGAGCACGACGGGCAGGCGCACGGTGATCGCCGCCCCTTCGCCGAGCGTGCTCTCGATCGCCATGGTCCCGCCGTGCAGTTCGGCGAAGGCGCGCACCAGCGAGAGGCCCAGCCCCGTGCCCAGCGAACGGCTGCCCGCGTCTCCCGCCTGTTCGTAGGGGCGCCCAAGCCGCTCGACGTCCTCGGGAGCGATGCCCACGCCGGTGTCCGAAACGGTGAGCTCCAGCGTCCTTGCTTCCGTCGCCAGCGAAACGGTGACCGAGCCCCCGGCGGGCGTGAACTTCAACGCGTTGGACAGCAGGTTCAGCGTGATCTGCTTCACCGCCCGCTCGTCGGCCTCGACCGCCACCGGCTCCTGCGGCAGCACGCTCTGCAGGGCGACGCCGGCCTCGTGCGCCTGCAGCCGCACCAGGCGCATGGCGGCCGAGATCGGCTCGCGGGCGTCGAAGACGGTGCGCGACAGTTCGTAGCGCTCGGCCTCGATCTTGGACATGTCGAGGACATCGTTGATCACCGCCAGCAGGTGCCCGCCGCTTTCGTGGATCAGGCGCGCGTACTCGAGGTAGCGGTCGGGCATCGGGCCGAACAGGCGCTGCTTCATGATGTCGGAGAAGCCGATCACTGCGTTCAGGGGCGTGCGCAGCTCGTGGCTCATGTTGGCCAGGAAGCGGGACTTGCGCGCGTTCAGGGCCTCGGCTTCGGCGCGCGCGGCCTCCAGCGAGACCTCGCGGGCGTGCTGAACCGTGGCGTCGCGCAGGATTCCGGCGAGGCGTCCGTCGGGCAGGCGGCGCAGGGCCAGCTCGACCCACCGGTCCGGCGCGGTGCGCGGCGCGAACCCGGCGTCGGCCTCGCCGCGGGTGGCGGCGCGCAGGATCGCGTTCTGCAGGGCGGCGCGGTCAGGGTGCCAGGCCGAGGCGATCAGGCCGTGAGCGAACAGGTCGTCGATGGGCACCCCCGGCGGCGCCGCTCCGAAGGCCGAGCCGAGTTTGCCCAGTGCGTCGAGGGTGATCACCAGGTGAGGCTGGCCGGCGAGCAGTTCCTCCAGCCGCCGGGCGTCGGCGCCCCTCTCAGCGGGTTCCAGGGGACGGCGCATCGACAGCGGCAGGGCCCAGGCCAGGCCGCCGATCAAGGTCACCAGGGACAGGCTCGACAGCCAGGGCCAAAGCTCGAGCGTGGCGGCCGGAGCCGAACCGGTGACGGCCGCCCACAGGCTCGCCGCGAGGGCCATCAGGGACAGGGCGGCGCCGGCCGAGACCAGTCGGCGGCGGTCCAGCGCGATCGCCGCCGCCAGGGGCGCGGCGCACCACGGCCCGAGCGGACCGGCCAGGCCGCCGGCGAGGCTGACGGCAGCAGCGGCGGCCAGCGCCCACAGGCCGATCAGGGCCATGCGCTCGCGCGAGCCGTCGCGCAGGCGGAGCAACTGGGCCAGCAGGCCCGGCGCCGCGCCGACCGCCAGGGCCAGGCCGACGGGCAGGGTCAGCAGGCCGAACCCTGCGAGCGCCGCAAGCGCCACGACGACCACGCCGCTCCAGGCCGCCGACCACAGCAGGGCGGCCGCCAGCGCTCCGGGGTCGGAGGGCGGCGCGGGCGCGGGCGCTGGTGTGTCGGTCGGGGCCACTAGAATCGCTGTGCAGATCGGGCTGGAAGCCGGACGGTAGCGCGCCCGTGCGCCCCGCGCGAGGCGGCTCCCTCGTGGGTGGAATAAGTGGCTGATCTGAAAGGCCTGGAGGGCTGGAAACGGGATCGTAAGGCCATGGTGGGAAGCTCGCCTGCAATTCGGG
>DASPLM010000289.1:0-8021 GCA_035627575.1 Caulobacteraceae bacterium
TATCAGATCAATGACGCGACCTATCGGGACATGAGCAACCTGATCGGCCTGGATGATTTCTCGCCCACCACCCAGGATGCAATGGCCGTGGCGAAGATGCGCTACAGATCCGACGCCCTGACCCCCCTCTTGCAAGGGGATGTCGATACCTTTCTCGAGCACGCCTCGCAGGCTTGGGCGAGTTCCCAAGAGCGCAAGCGACCGTGCCCCCGGACAGGGAGACGGGCGCTTCGAAGGGCAGAACGCCAAACCCCACGATGAGGTCGTCAGGCGCTTCAAGGAGCGGGAAGAACACTACCGCGCGCTGGGTTTTTCCGGTGGGGGCCAATTCCGGCCTTGATCGCGGCCGGCCTCCATGTTCCCATTTGGTTCTATCCCAACAGGAGCCCGTCGGATGAACCGGTGGTTGGCGATCGCCGCGTGTCTCGTCCTCTCGGGAGGGGTATGGATGGGGGCGAAGGCGATGCACCGGGCGACGGCGCAGAGCGGGACGGTCGCACCGAAAGAGGTCGCGGCGGCGCCGGCTAGGCTGGTCGCGGATGCCGATCGCGTTTGCCCCGGCACGATCGGCCCGCCACGGGGAGACGACCCAGGCCGCACGCCTGACCTGCTCGCCCACGTGAGGGCAGGGGACTGGGCCGGAGTTAGGATGGACCTGGCCATGGGGGCGGCCGTTCCCGCTGGGCTGACCAAGTCGCAGGCTGCGCGGGTTGAACGGGAGCGTCTGTCGCTCGGCCTGTATCAGGCTGCGCGCCTCGGTGACGTGGCGGGCGTTCGCCGCGCTGTGGCTGCCGGAGCGGAGCCCGACGTCAGCCTGGCCATGGACGACGTCCTGTCGCCGCTGGCGGCCGCGGCGCGCTGCGACCAGGTCGAAGCCATCCGCGCGCTCACGCAGGCCGGCGCCCGGGTGGACCTGCCGCTGACCTATGTCGTCGGCAAGGGGGAATACGCGAACAGCACCGCCCTGGCCTGGGCGGCCGAAAGCGATGCCGCCGAGGCGGCCAGGGCGTTGATCGCGCTCGGCGCGGACGTGAACGCGCAGGAGACGGTGCGCGTGCATGGCAGGGAGGGCCTTGGCCGCCGTGTGCTGGACCGCGCGGCGAGCGAGAAGATGCGGCGGTTGCTGCGGGAAGCGGGCGCGGTCGGGGCTCCCGACAGTCCGCTGCGGTGCGACGAGAGCTACGCCCTGGGCCAGGTCCTGTTGACGCCTTCCGACAGGGACCGGTTTGCCGTCGCGATGCTAGGCCATGACAAGGCGCCGCTGACGCCCGAAGCCGGATGCCTCTGGAGCCTGGGCGAGGTTCGAGGCCGCGACGGCCGTGTGTACCAGGCGGTGCAGTACCTAGGGCCGATCCCGCCCGCGGGGCAGTGGCCGGACGCGCGGGTGCTGCTGGTCCGGCAAGGCGCCTACATTGGCTACTTCCCGGACGTCCGCCTCCGGGCCGAGAACGGTGTCCTGGTCGAGGACGGGCCCGACGCGCCAACGACGTTCGAGATCGGGCGCGGCGGGCCGCAGGGCGACCGAACCGCGCGCTTCGTCGCTGCGGCCACAAGCTGAACACCGCCGCCTCGGCAAAGGCGTGCGGCTGCCAGGATAGCCCCTTGACGGCCCAGGCCGGATCAACGGGTAATTTGTCTTCGGTCGGTGGTGCGGCGGCGGGTGGTTCGCCCGGGCGCCGGCCGGACCTCTCCCAGTTTCGAACGCGCGACCTGAGCGGCTGAGCCGTCCGGGCGCGCGTCGTCGTGTCCGCTCGCGGCAGTCCCGGGCGGCTAATCCGAGGAGCATCCCATGAACGACCCGACCAATCCGGTCGGCGGCGAAGCCTTGCCTGACGGCGAGGCCTTCGGCGCGCCGGAAGTCGACGAGGCGTACGGCCTCGACCATCCATCCGGCGAGGGGCCGGTCTCCGGCGAACCTTCCGACGAGATGGCCGAGATCGAGTTTGACGGCCGACGCTGGCAGGTCCCGGCGCCGCTGAAGGCCGGCTTCATGATGCATGCCGACTACACCCGCAAGACCCAGGATCTGGCCGAACAGCGCCGCGCCCTGGAGGCCGAGCGGACAGCGGCCGAGGCCGATCCGGGCTGGTCGGAGGACGTGGCGCGCGTCCACGCCCTGGACGAGGCGCTGGCGCAGTACGGCCAGGTCGACTGGGCCGGCTGGCACGCCGCCGACCCCCATGGCGCGGCCCAGGCCTGGGCGCAGGCCGAGCAGCTCTTCGCGGCGCGCGACCACGCCGCCCACCACGCGGAGCAGAGGGCGCACGCCGCGGTCCTCGAGGCGGAGGGCGAACGCGCCTGGCGCCTCGAACAGGCCGAGGCCGAGCTCGCCCGCGACATCGAGGGCTGGTCCGACGGCCTTCGCGAGCAACTGACCGCCTATGGCCGCGCCAAGGGGTTCACCGCCGAGGAGCTCGGCGAGGTGGACGATCCCCGTGCGGTCAAGGTGCTTCACCTCGCGATGATCGGCGAGCAGGCGCTCAACGAACGGGCGGGCGCCCGCAGCTTCGCCCGGACCCGGCCGCCGACGCAGCTGGGGGGCGGCGGCTACGCCGGCTCCCAGCCCAGCGACCGGCAGTCGGCCGAGGCGTGGATGCAGGCCCGCCAGGCTCAACTCAGAAAGAAAGCAAGGGGCTAATGGCCAACTCGATCCTCTCTCCCACCGCAGTCACCCGCGAGGCGCTGCGTATCCTGCACCAGAAGTGCAACTTCATCGGCGCCATCAACCGCCAGTACGACGACAGCTTCGCCAAGAGCGGGGCCAAGATCGGCGACAAGCTGAAGATCCGCCTGCCCAACCAGTACACGGTCCGCACGGGCGCGGCCCTGTCCGCCCAGGACACCGACGAGAGCAGCGCCGGCCGCACGGTCGAGCTGCAGGTCGCGACCCAGAAGGGCGTGGACATGAACTTCTCGTCCGCCGAGCTGTCGCTCAGCCTGGACGACTTCTCCAAGCGCGTGCTGGAGCCGGCGATCAGCGTGCTGGCCGCCGCCATCGAGGCCGACGCGCTCTCCATGCGCCGCGAGATCCATCAGCAGGTGAACAACACCGGCCAGGCCATCAGCTTCGCCAAGCTGCTGGCGGGCAGGAAGCGCCTGGAGGACAGCCTGTGCCCGCCCGGCGCCCGCTCCGCCCTGCTCAACACCGCCGACAACGCCGAGCTGATCGACGCGCTGAAGGGGCTGTTCCATGACGATGCGGGGCTGTCCAAGCAGTACCGCGAGGGCTCCATGGGCCGCGCCGCCGGCTTCGACTTCTACGAGAACACCCACCTGACCAGCCAGCCCCGCGGGGCAGGGGTGAACTACGTCGTCAACGGCGCGGGCCAGACCGGCTCGTCGCTGGTGGTGAAGACCGGGACCGGCGCGCTCAACGCCGGCGAGGTGATCGAGATCGCCGGCGTCAACGCCGTCCATCCCGAGACCAAGGTCGACACCGGCGTGCGCCAGCAGTTCGTGGTCACGGCGCCCTACGTGGGCGGCGGTGGCACGGTGCAGATCAGCCCGGCCATCGTGGTCTCGGGCGCCGGCCAGAACGTCACGGGCTCGCCCGCGGCCGACGCCGGGATCACCATCCACGGGACGGCCAACACGCCGTACGGCCAGAGCCTGCTGTTCCACGAGGACGCCTTCACCTTCGCCACGGCCGACCTGGTCATGCCGAACGGCGTCGACTGGGCCGCGCGCGAGGTGTTCGACGGCATCAGCATGCGGATCGTGCGCCAGTACGACATCAACGCCGACCGCTTCCCGACGCGCCTCGACGTCATGTACGGCTTCAAGACGCTTCGGCCGCAGCTGGCGTGCCGTCTGGCGAACAACTGATCGCTGAACCCTCCTCGATGGAGGAGGGCAAGGGTGGTGGTGGATCGGCGACCTCTCCGGACGAGGCTCGGGGGCGCGCCGGACGCGGTTCCGCCCGACGCGGCTTCGAACCACCACCATCCCCGACCCTTCCTCCATCGAGGAGGAAGGGAGCGGCCGGCGTCGTGCGTCGTCCTCGTCCTTCGACAAGCCCAGGATGAGGGCGAATTCAAAGGGTTCAATAGAGGTCCTCATCCTGAGCCTGTCGAAGGACGAGGACCTCGGCCCCGGGCGCAACGCCGAGCCTGCCGTACCCCCGCTTCCCCTTCACCCCGAGGGTGAGGAAAGGACTTCACATGAACGACTACGCCGCGCTCCAGGCCGCCGTGGGCGCCTGGAGTTTCAACCGCACGGACCTGCCTGCGGCCGAACTGGTCGCGCTGGGCGAGGCGCGGCTGAACCGGGACCTTAAGCTGCGCCTGGCCGAGGAGGACGTGGCCCTGACTGGTGTTCCCGGCGAGCGCCTGATCTCCCTGCCGGCGGACTTCGTCTACGTCGTCGACGTCTGGCGCGAGGACAGCGCCGGCCGGACGCGGCTGGTGCGGATGACCCCGGGGATGACGACCGACGCGGCGCCCGGCACGCCCGACCGCTGGACCATCGAGGGCGGATCACTGGCTTTCGAGCGGCCCTGCGCCGCGGCCCACGCCTTCACCCTGCGCTGCGGCCGGCGGTTTGCGCTCAGCGAGGCGGCGCCGACGAACTGGCTGCTGACGGCCCATCCGGACGCCTACCTGGCGGCGGCCCTGGTCGAGGCGGCGCTGTGGGCCCAGGACGACGAGCAGGCCCAGCGCTGGGAAGCACGCTACCAGGCCGCGGCCCAGGCCGTGCGCACCCTGGACGCCGCCTCGCGACGCGCGCCGCTGCGCACGGAGTTGGCGGGAGCCGGCCTTGGGGACGGCACGTTCGACGTGGAGACCGGCGACGGTCTCGGCGGCGGCGTGCCGCTGTTCGTCTGATGCCGCGCCTGCACGACCTGCCGGCCGCCGGGCCCCTGACCGGCGAGGAACTGGCGCCCGTGTTCCAGCACGGCGAGACGCGGCGCGTCAGCCTGGCGGAACTGCTGGCGACCTCGACCGGCGCGGCGCCGCTGAACCTCTACGGCGGCGGTCTCGGCCACAGCCCGGCGGTGAACGAACTCGCGCTGAGCCGCGCCTTCGCCGCCGGCCGCAGCCCGTTCTGGCCCGGTCGGGACCGGCTGCGCCTGTTCATGGACTTCGCCGACTGCGAGACCGACGAGCAGCGCTGGCGACGGCTGAAGTCCTACATCGACTGGATGGGCTCGCGGCTGGGCGGCGGGCCGGTGAAGCTGGTCTTCCCCGAGGGCCTGACCGTGGTCCGCGGCGACAGCCTGACGGTCGACGCGGGCCAGGCCGAACTGGTCTGGGGCGCCGGCGCGCCGCCCGACGTGATCGAGCCTGCGGGCGTCCAGTTCGAGGCCGTCGACGCGGCGGCCGGCCGCTGGCGCGTGAGCGTCGCCCTCAAGACCGCCCTGCCGCTGAACGGCGCCACCGGCGCGCCCCGGGTCGTCCCCGGCTATCCGCTGGGCATGCAGAACTTCGTCGGCGACGGCTCGGCCGGGGCGCTGAGCGGCGGCCTGCTGGTCGAGACCGTCGCCGCCGACCGGAAGAGCTTCACCGCCCTGGCCTGGTTCCGCCGCACCATCGAGGGAGTCCGCGTGGCTCCGGTGGAGGTGGAAGCCCCGGACACGGGAGACTCCGACTTCACCATCGCCCGGTCCCGCATCCTTGTGCCCCGCGCCGCGGTCGCCTTCACCGGCGGCTGGGACGGGCGGACCACGGAAGGGGGCGTGTGCTTCCGCGACGGCGGGCGCGGTCGCCAGGAATGGCTGGGCATGGCCTACACCGGCCCGGCCGGCGACGGCTGCACCGTCTTCGTCAAGGACCACGAGTCCGGCTACCAGCTGGAGGACCGCGACGTGGTCGTCGGCGGGCCCGAGCGGGTGTTCCGGGTCGGCGACCAGGGCAGCCTGCTGGCCAACCGCGCCTGCATCGGCGGCGGCCAGACCGGAGGCGAGGTGGTGATGCTGCAGGCGGGCGGCCACTGCCGGATGGTGCGCAGCTCCATCGGCGGCGCCTTCGACGAGGTCTTCGCGGGCACGGACGACGCCTACCTGAACCTGGACGCCTGCTTCGTCGCCTCGGGCGTCGACGGCGTCGACCTGGAGGGCGAGTCCAACGCCATCCTCAAGGGCACGCGCGTCAGCCACTGCGGCCGCGGCGTCTACGCCAAGTCCGGCTCTTCGGCGATCTACAACGCGGCCAGCCTGATCCGCGACTGCACCACGCCCCTGGACTGGCGGTCCGGCGGCTTCCACTACGGGCCGCCGACCCTGGCCGCCAACATCTTCGCCCCGGCGCCCAACACGCTCGAGCACGGCGGCGGCTGGCGCCAGGACCTGACGCGGGGGCTGGTGGACGCCGGCACGCGGGTCAGCCCGCCGCCCAACGGCGGCGATCCGGCGGCCGCGGGCGTCACCGAGGCGGTCATCGCCGGCTGCGGCTGGCTCGATATCGTCGGCTCGGGCGACACCATCGACATCTCGGGCGTGCTGCGGGTGAACGCCTCCGGTCCCGTGCCCCAGACCCAGCCGATCGACTTCGGCAGCCTGCTCAGCCTGGGCTCGGGCGCCATCGACAAGACCGAGCAGCCGGGCTTCGTCACCGTATCGGTCTATCCGCACCCCGAGGGCGGCAATCGGCTGCGCCTGGTCAACAACCGCGCGGGCAGCGCGGTCGTCCGGGTCTATCCGCGCGGCTCCCTCAGCCTGTCCGCCTTCACCCAGATCCATCCGACGCCGCCGACCACCCCGCCCGACGAGTAGGCGCGCGCGTCACCATCGCCCCGGCCGAGCCGGGCCATCCACAGGAGCATCCCATGGCTACCCAGAACGCCGTCCTGCCGACCGGCGCGCGGGCCGTCGCGCCCAGCGACACCGCCCGCCTCAACGCCTGCGGCCTCTATGTCGGCCAGGCCGGCGACCTGGCGGTGATCCCCGCCGACCAGGAGCACGCCCTCCAGCCCCAGGCGGTCACCTTCGCCAACTGCCCGGCAGGCTTCCTGCTGCCGGTGCAGGTGATCCGCGTGATGGCCACCGGCACCACCGCCGGTCAGCTGGTCGCGCTGCGATGAGCGCCCTCGCGCTGGGCCTCGGCCTGCCCGCGGGCGCCGGCGCCGTCCGGGACCCGGACGCCGCCGCGATCATGGCCGCCATGGCCGTCCCGCCGGGCGAGGTGAGGGCCGGCCAGGTCGATCGGCTGGTGACGGCGCTCAAGGGCTGCGGCGTCTGGCAGAAGCTGGACAGCCTCTTCGTCTTCGCCGCCCACCACGAACAGGCCGCCCGCATCGACTGGAAACAGCCGGCGAGGGTCGCGGTCGCCCACGGCGATCCGGTGTTCGAGCCGGACCGGGGGTGGGCGTTCGATGGGGTAGACGACTACCTCGCCACGGGGTTCGTGCCGTTCGAACACTGTACCCAGGCGACGGGAACCGCGGGCTGCCATGGCATCTATGAGCGGACGAACTTACCCGCTACCGGAGTTTATTCGTATGCCGCTTCGATGACGTCCAGCCGCAACTTGGCAATGATCGCGCGGACAGCCGGTGACCTTTGTGCCGGTTCCCACAACCACAGCGCAACGGGGGCTCAGGTCGTCAGCACTGACAGTCGAGGGCTTTGGGTCTACCAGCGTGACACAGCAGCGGGGGAGTACTTCCGCAACGGTGTGTCACAGGGCGCGGTTCAGCCCACTGCGCCAGGGAACGACCTTGTGGCACTCGAAGTCTACGTTGGGGCGCGTAACGCGAACGGAACGGTTGATGGTAGGCGTGCTTCTCGACCTACCGCGTTCTTCGTTGGTGCTGCGATGAACTTAGCCGAACACGCGGCCTTCTATCGAGCGCTACAGGGATATATGAGTGCTGCCGGTGCCGGAGTGTGAGACCGCGAAGTGACGATCGACGAGACCGACTTCCTCTGCCTCGCCACGATCCCCAAGTCCGGCACTCATTACACCCACCACTTCCTGGTGAACTACCTGCTGCGGGTGCAGGGGCGCGAGCCCGGCGAGACACTGTTCTCCCATGACGCCTACGCAGTTTTTCCCAACCGGCGGCGCAACTATTTCGACCTGAAG
>DASPLM010000290.1:0-4311 GCA_035627575.1 Caulobacteraceae bacterium
GAGGAGGGCGAGCCCTTCGCCCTGAAGGCGCTCGGCCTCGCCGAGGCCAATCGCGGACCGGAAAGCGAGCTGGGCGGCTCGGTGCGGCTGAGCCTGGCCCGCATCGCCTACGATCGTGGCGACGTCGCCGGGGGAGAGGCCCATGCGGTCAAGGCCCTGGCGGCCTTCGAGAAGACCTTCGGAGCGGACAGCCCGCGCAACGCGGACGCCCTGGGCCTGCTGGCCCACGCGGCCGTCAAGCGCGGCGACCACGCCGCCGCCGCCCGGCTCTACGCACGGGCCCTCGATGTGCAGAAGAGCCGGCCGGCCTACCACCCCGCCGTCACCACCGCCCGCGCCCTTTACGGCGACGCCCTGCTGATGGGCGGCGGCGATCCCGCCGAGGCCTGGACCAGCGCCCGCGCCGGCGCCCTGGCCACCCAGCGCCTCGCGCTCGCCAACGCCCGGCTGCTCGGCCGCCAGGGCGCGCCGACCCTGTCCGACGACGACCGCAACACCTTCATGATCTCGGTGCGCGCGGCCTGGGCCTATGCCGAACGGATCGACAAACAGTCCCCCGAAATCGACACCCCCGCCCCTCGACCGTAGCCGGTCCGCAGCGCCACGATTCCCCCGAGGCGAGACTGATTCGCCTGTCGCGCGTTTTCACTCGCGAAGACCGTGTGTTGGGAGGTCAGGCCGTGTTCGGAACTGTCTCGACGGAAGCGCCGCTGTTCCCGGGCGCGCCCGGCAGGGGCTTCCCCATCGTTCGCCTGCTGGAGGAGCGGATGGGCCAGCCGACCGAGGTGGTGCTGCGCGACGGCCGGGCCATCGTCGTCCACAACATCGCCTGGGGCCTGGATCCGGGCGAGGGCTGGGAGCACCTCTCCATCAACGTGACGCCCCGCGTGCCGGGCGCCCGCTTCGACTTCGTGCGCACCTCGGAGATCGCCCGGGTCGTAGACCCGGCGACCGGCGAGGTGCTGTTCGGACGCCAGGGGCAGGGGCACTAGGCGCGAGCGTCTTGGCGCGCGGTGCGCGGGAAAGGCGCCTTCTCCCTCTCCTTCTCCCTCTCCTTCTCCGTCTCCCTCTCCCTCTGGGAGAGGACGTGAGCGGCGCCGCGCAGCGGCGACGGAGCGGGTGAGGCGTGTCATGTCCCGCGACCTAACCCGGGCCCGGCGTCGCGCCCCGGCCGACGCCTCACCCGCTCCGGCCCTGCGGGCCGCTCGCGTCCTCTCCTGAAGGAGAGGAAGAGTCCGTCACTCCAAGGCTTGTCCTTGGCGTGCAAGTCCGGCCGCCGTGCCCATTGACGGATCACGGCCGAATATTAAAGTGACCACTTAAGTAATTGCCGGCGCCCGCCACGGGCGCTGCTCTCCCCGCCCCTCCCGATCGCCGACCCCGACAGGTGACGCCATGACCCACGATCCCCCCAGGACCCGCGACATCGATCGCGAGATCGTCCTCTCCCGCGTCTACGCCGCGCCGCGCGCCCGCGTGTTCGAGGCCTTCACCGATCCGGGACAGATCACCCGCTGGTTCGGGCCGGAGGGGTTCACGACTGACACCCTCGAAATTGACATCCGCGAGGGCGGGCGCTGGCGCTTCGTCTACACCGGCCCGGACGGCAGGCGCTGGGAGAACCGCATGGTGTTCCTGCGCATCGAGGCGCCGCGACTGCTGGAGATCGAGCACGGTTCGGACGTGAACGACGATCCGGGGCGGTTCCTCACCACCATCACCTTCGAGGAGCAGAGCGATGGCAAGTGCGTGCTGACCATGCGCCAGCTGCACCCGACGAAGGAGCAGCGCGACGCCGGCATCGGCTTCGGCGCGGTCGAGTACGGCTACCAGACCCTCGGCAAGCTGGCCCGACACCTGGGCGTGGAATGACCGACGCCGGCGTCCGCGCCTACATTCCCGGCGTCGGCGCGAACGCCGGAAAGCGCACGCGCATGCGCAGGCCGGGCCGCGCATCCTCCAGCTCGATGCGCGCGCCATGGCGCTTGGCCACCGCGGCCACGAGGGCAAGGCCGAGCCCGTGGCCCGGGGTCGAGCCCACGTCGCGGCCCCGCGTGAAGCGGCGCCAGACCTGTTCGCGCTCGGCCTCGGGCACGCCGGGCCCCTGGTCCTCGACGGTCAGCCGGGCCCAGCCGTCCGCCTGTTCCACCCGTACCTGGACCGTCCCGCCGCGGGGCGAGAACTTTATGGCGTTGTCGATCAGGTTGGCGGCGAGACGGATGACCAGCGAGCGCTCGCCCAGGATCGGGCAAGGCTCGCGCTCGAACACCAGGCGCACGCCCGCGTCGTCGGCCACGGCCTGGTAGAGGTCGACCGCGGCCTCGGCCGCATCGTCGAGCATCAGGGCCTCCAGACCGGCGTCGGCGCCCGCCTCGGCCTCGGCGATGTCGAGCAGGGCCGAGAAGGTTTCGAGGATCTCGTCGGTCTCGGCGATGGCCACGCTGGTCAGCCGGCGCGCCTCCTTCAGGTCCTTCGCGTCGCGCGCCGCCTCCAGGTCCGAGCGCAGGCGCGCCATCGGCGTGCGCAGGTCGTGGGCGATGCGGTTGGAGACGTCGCGCAGACCGACCACCAGGCCGTCGATGCGCTCCAGCATGGCGTTGACGTGGCCGGCCAGGGCGCCGAACTCGTCCCGGGCCTCGGCGCCGGGGGCGCGGGCGGAGAAGTCGCCCGCCCGGACCCGGTCGCAGGCCTCGTTGACCGCCTGCACCCGCTTTAGGATCTGGCCACTGGCCCAGGGCCCCACCAGCAATGCGGCGAGCGCCGCCAGGGCCAGGGCCGCGGCCGCCGTGCTCACCAGTTCGGTCTGCAGCTCGTCCTCGTACGCGCGGCCGATCAGCAGGGTCGCCCCGCCGCCGAGGCTCTCGCGCAGGGCCAGCCCACGGGCGCGGCCGCCCTCCAGGCCGCGGATGGTGAGCCAGCCGCCGTCACGGGCGGTCAGCACCGCCTTGGCCGGGATGTCGCCGGCCGCGACCATCCCGCCACGCTCGAGCCGGTAGACGCGCCCATCGTCCGGCCGCGCGCCGCGCGCCAGCACGATGGCCATGGCCTTGCCGAAGCGCAGTTCGGGCGAGCCGCCGTCGATCTTGTCCAGCACCGCCTCGCGGTCGGCCAGGATCAGCGCCTGGGTGCGTTCCAGGTTCTTGCTGGAGACCAAGTGCACCGCCCCGGCGACGAACAGCACGCCGGATACGGCGAAGGCGGCGACATAGATCGCCGCCAGCCTCAGGAAGGCGGAGGGGCCCCGCGCACGGGGTGGCTCAGGCGAGGTCGGATCGAATGACAAATCCCTGCTTCCTGACCGTCTCCACCAGCGGCGAGCCCGCCGCCGCCTCGAGCTTCGAACGCAAGCGCGACAGGTTCACGTCGATGACGTTGATCTGGGGCGGGATGCGATATTCGGGCCAGACCGCGTTCCAGATCATCTGCCGCGAGACGATCTGGTCGTGATTCTCGGCCAGGTACTTCAGGATCTCGAACTCCTTGGGCGACAGATCGACGTGAGCCCCGCGCCAGTGGACGGTGCGCGCCTTGATCCGCACCTCCAGGTCGCCCAGCACGATCACGTCGGGATGGGCCTCGCGCCGCGACCGCCGCAACAGGGCGTTCACCCGCGCCAGCAGTTCCTCGTTGTCGAACGGCTTGGCCAGGTAGTCGTCGCCGCCCGCGTCCAGCCCCTCAACACGGGAGCGGCTCTGCCCCAGGTTGGACAGGAACAGGGCGGGCGTCTGCACGTCCATGGCGCGCAGGCGCTTCAGCGTGGTCAGGCCGTCGAGACCCTCGACCATGCGGTCCAGGATCAGCACGTCGTAGGCCTCGGCGGCCGCGGCCTTGAGCGCGTCCTCGCCGCGCGCGTGCCGGTCCACCTGCCCCCCGGCGCCCGAGATGGCCTGGATCACGCGCTCGGCGGCGTCGTCGTCATCTTCCAGGAGCAGTACGCGCATTGGAGGTTCCCCCACCCAGGTCCCGGCCTCTCTCATGAAGCCCGACTGTAAGGTTTGCCCGCGCGGCTCTGCCGGCGCCGCTGACAATAACCGTAAGGTGCAACCTGCGCCGTTTCCGGTGCAAGATACATACATGGACAAGACCAAATCCGCGCTGGTTCGCCTGGGCGCCGCGGCCGCGGCGCTCGCGCTGGTCGCCGCCGCCGAGCCCGCGTCGTCGCCCGCGCCCGCCGACGGCATGGCCGCCTTCCAGAGCCTGAAGCTGTCGGCCGAACTCGCCCGCTGGGGCCGCGCCCATCGCGATCCCTGGGCGCTCGCCACCGCCGCCCGCCTGCGGCGTGAGACGCCGGTGCAGTTCGTCCGCCGCGAC
>DASPLM010000291.1:0-2221 GCA_035627575.1 Caulobacteraceae bacterium
GCTGGCGGGCGCGCAGGGTCGCGTCGGCCACCTGGGCCGCGGCGCGGCGGCTCTCGAATTCCTCGCGTGAGGCGGCCTGGGCTTCCAGCAGGGTCTGGGTGCGCTGAAGCTCCGCCCGGGCCAGCTGGGCCTGCGCCCGAGCCGCGGCCAGGGCGGCGTTCGCCGATCGCGGATCGAGGGTGAAGAGGAGCTGGCCGCGCCGCACGTACTGACCGTCGCGGAAGTGCACGCCCTGGACGTAGCCGCCGGCCCGGGCGCGGACCTCGACCCGCTGCGGCGATTCGAAGCGGCCAGTGAAGTCGTCCCAATCAATCACCGCCTCGCGCAGGGGCGTGGCGACGGAAACCTGGGGCGGAGGAGGAGCAGCCTGCTCCTTCTTGGCTCCGCAGGCGGCCAACAAAAACAGGGCGGCGAACGCCAGCGGCGCGAGACGGCCGTATCGCATGAGAGTCTGATCCCGAGGTGCATGCCGGCTCTTCATCTGGAGCCGTGTCAACGAATGATGACTTGTTGCACCTGCGAAGGGTGTTATGTCAACAGGTGATGACAACCACAAAGCGGATAGGGACTTCAGACATGCCCGGACCGATCGCCCCGCTCGTGCGCACCCGAAACGCCAGCGCCACCCGCGCGGCGATCCTGCAGGCGGCGCGCAGCCGCTTCGCACGGCACGGCTACGACGCCGCCTCGGTACGCGACATCGCCGCCGACGCGGGGATCGATCCGGCCCTGATCAACCGCTACTTCGGCTCGAAGGAGGACCTGTTCGCCGAGGTGCTCGCTTCGACCGCCGGCCCCAACCACCTGATCGAGGGCGGCCTGGACGACTTCGGACGGCGGGTGGCCCAGATGCTGGTCTACGACGACCCCCGGCACGACAAGCTGGAGATGCTGCTGATCCTGCTGCTGTCGGCCGCGTCGCCGAAGGCCAAGGAGGTGGCGCGCCGGCACGGGGAGACCACCTTCCACCAGCCATTCGAGGAATGGCTCGGCGGTGAAGACGCCGGGGTCCGCGCCCGGCTGGCCTCCAGCGTCATCCTGGGCTTTGTCGTAAGCCGCGCCATCGACGCCGAACGGCTGCTGGACCCGACCCTGCGCGAAGCGCTGTTCGAACGGCTGGCCGACCTGCTGCAGCGCTGTGTGGAGCCGGCCGGAGACTGAATCCGGCGTGGGCGGTATCGGTGCGGGCTAATGGCGGAGAGGGTGGGATTCGAACCCACGGTACCCTCGCGGGTACGCCGCATTTCGAGTGCGGTGCTTTCGACCACTCAGCCACCTCTCCATGGGTCACTGGGACCCGGGTCGCGAGCGAAGGCGCGTTTCCTACTTGGCTGATCGACGTTGCGCAAGCGGCGTGTGGCGCCTCGCGTGGCCGCAGGGCCGCGGGCGGTCTCAGCCGCCGCGCAGCGAGTCCCAGGAACGGGCCGCGGTGGGGGCGGCGGGCGTGCTCGGCGGCGGCGTGGCGGGCGCGCCGGGCTGGGAGGCGGCCTTGAGCCAGGCCAGGTTGGCGTTGGCGATCTCGGGCGGCAGGTCCTGGCGGATCAGCTGCTCGGCCTCGGCCGTCTTGCCCTGGAGGCCCAGCACGAGGGCGAGGTTCTGGCGCATCTGCAGGGTGGCGCCGGGCTGGCGCACGGCGGTGCGCAGCAGGCGCTCGGCCTGGGCCACGTCGCCGGCCGCGGCCGAGGCCATGGCCAGGTTGCTCAGCACGGCGGGATTGTCGGGCGACAGGGCCAGCGCGCGCTGCCACACGGCGCGGGCCTCGGCGGGACGCTGGGTCTGGTCGTAGGCGACGCCCAGCAGGGACAGCGGGCGCCAGTCGCGAGGGTTGGCGGCCTCGGCCTGCTGCAGCGGCTTGATGGCGTAGAAGCCCTGGCCGCGGGCGATGTGGGCGCGGGCCAGCTCCAGCATGGCCTCGACGTCGTTGGGGTGCAGCAGCAGCACCTGCTCGGCGGTCTGGGCCGCCTGGTCCGGCTGCTCCAGGGCGCGCAGGGCGGCGGCGAGCCTGATGCCGGCCACGGCGTCGTTGGGATCCAGGCGGAACTCGCGGCCCCAGAAGGCGCTGCGGGCCAGCGGGTCGAGCCGGTCGGCCAGGGCGCGCTCCTGGGCGCTGGCCTTCTGCGGCGCGGGCGGCGTCGTGGCGGTCGTCGCCGCCGCGCCGCGCTGGGCGGCAGGGGCCGTGGCGGCGGCAGGCGCGGGCTCCTGGGGTTTCTTGCGGCCGAAA
>DASPLM010000292.1:0-2303 GCA_035627575.1 Caulobacteraceae bacterium
TGTAAAGAACGCCGTTCTGAGGAGTCCGTCAGCCGGCGGCGGCGGCGGGCGGGTGGGTGACGAGATCGGCGAGCGATCCCGGCCGGGCGAAGAAATAGCCCTGCATGGCGTGGGCGCCGGCGACGCGAAGGAAACCGGCCTGTTCCGCGGTCTCCACGCCCTCGCAGACGATCTTCATCCCGAGGGAGCGGCCGACTCCGATCATGGCCTGCAGGATCGCCGCCGAGGCGGTGTCGGCGCAGCATTCGTCGATGAAGCTCTTGTCGACCTTGAGGGTGTCGAAGCGGAGGTGCTTCAGCGCGCTGAGACTGGTGAAGCCGGCGCCGAAGTCGTCCAGGGCGACGCTGACCCCCAGCGCCTTCAGGGCCTCGACGGTCTGGCGGGTGGCGGTGACGTCGAGGACGGCGTTCTCGGTGACCTCGATCTCGAGCCGTCGTGGCTCGAAGCCGGTGGCGACGAGGACGGCGGCGATCCGGCCTGCGAAGGCGGGATCCTGGAACTCCGACGCGGAGGCATTGACCGAGACCACCAGCCCCGGCAGCCCGCGGCACTCGGCGATGGCGCGGTCGAGCACGAAGTCGGTCAGGCGGGGGATCAGGCCTGCCGTCTCTGCTTCCGGGATGAAGTCCGCTGGACTGACCGCGCCCAGGTCTGCATCGGTCCAGCGGACAAGGGCCTCGACCTTGGGCAGAGGCTGTCCGTTGCGGTCGAACTGCTGCTGATAGACGAGCCGGAGTTCGTTTCGCTCCAGCGCTGCGGCCAGCCGTTCCGCCAGAGTGACCGGGCGGGCAGGCGCGCCGCCGCCGAGGGCCGCGAGAGTGGCGTCCAGCGCCTGCGCCAGGCGGTCTATGTCCGCTCGCGCCACCGGCTCCCCATCCCGGGCGGCGGCCTCGATCTGCCCGCAGAGGCGGGCAACGCGGGCGGCCCCGAGGCTCATGCTCATGGATTTCAGCGCGTGGGCGGCGCGGGCAAGCGGCTCGCCCTGTTCGGCGTCGAGCACCGCGCTCATGGCCCTGGGCGCGTTGTCGCGATAGATCCCCTCGACCCGCGCCACGAAATCGGCGCGGCCGCTGGCGGCCATGCGCTGGAGCTCCTCGCGGATCGACGGCTCGAACAGGTCGTCGGACCGGGCGTCGACGGCGGCCGCCGGTTCCGGTGTCGCTGCGGGAGCGGGGGCGGTCCTTGCCGGATCGGACGCCTCGAACCACCGGCCGATGCCGGTGGCCAGGTCGGCGACGGTGAAGGGCTTGTGGATCACGCCGTCCATGCCGGCGCCGCGCCAGGCTTCGGCGGCGACGCCGACGACGTGGGCGGTCAGGGCGAGGATGCGCGAAGGCTCCCGGCCGGTCCTGGCCTCGAATTCGCGGATGCGGCGGCTCGCGGCGAAGCCGTCCAGCTCGGGCATGGATCCGTCCATGAGGATCAGGTCGAAGCGCTGGGCCTCGGCGGCGCGTACGGCCTCCAGTCCATCGACCACCAGGGCGGGAACGATGCCCAGCCGGCCCAGAGCCTCGACCGCAACCTCGCGGTTGACCTCGGAATCATCGGCCACCAGCACGTGCAGACCGTCGAAGCGGGGTGTCTCTCGACCGGCGCTGCGGGCGGCGGGGCCAGCGGTCTGCAGCGCCTTCCCGCCGCGGACGGCGTCCAGCAGGGCGGCCAGTTCCTCGCGCCTCACCGGGCGGACGACGGCGGCGGCCGCCAGGCCTGCGTCCACCAGTTCGGCGGCATCGCTGTCGCTGTCGCAGACGACGACGGTGCGGCCGGGATCGCCCGGTTCGGAGCGCAGCGCCTCCGGGCTGATGAAGCGGATTGCGTCGGAGCCCCCGCCCGTTCGCGCCCCGTAACCCTTCAGGTAACGGCGCAGGGCGTCCGCGGTGAGGGCGGGCAGATCCCACAGACCGACTGCGACGGGCGGAGCGGCAGGCAGGGCAATGGGTGGGGCGGCGCAGGGAAGCACGAAGGCGAAGGTCGAGCCCTGGCCGACCTCGCTCGACAGCTTCCATTCGCCGCCCATGGCGCGGACGAGACGGTCGCAGATGGCCAGTCCCAGGCCGGTGCCGCCGTACTTGCGGGTGGTGGTCTGGTCGGCCTGGGTGAAGGCTTCGAACAGAGTCGGCAGCTTGTCGGCGGGAATGCCGATGCCGGTGTCGCGAACGCCGACCTGGACGCCGCCCGCGACCGGCGCGATCTCGACCAGGACGCCGCCGGCTTCAGTGAACTTGATGGCGTTGTTGACCAGGTTGCCGATGACCTGTCGAAGCCGCGTGGGGTCGCCGGTCAGGACGGGCGTCCGTGGATCG
>DASPLM010000293.1:0-7017 GCA_035627575.1 Caulobacteraceae bacterium
TCGATCGCTTGCCGCAGGACCATTCCCGAACCGGTCATCGGATCGAGCACAACACTCCCCCGCTTCAAGCCGATCAGTCCGTCCAGGGCGAGCCCAGGTGCCATACGTGCAGGAAATGGGTGAAGCGTCTTGATCATGTGAGTCCCCGAACTAGCACTCTGCCTACTCCACCTTGTGTTGACCACCCCAACCTTGACTCCCCCCTCCCCCTCGGCGCATATCCCCGCCCTTCCGGCGCCAGCTAGCTTGCGCCCTCCACCGCCACGACAACGGGCCGCCTGATGGTCCGGACGAGGGCGGCGAGGCCCTCCGTCGACGTGATCGTCCACGGGGGTCGATTTCGTTTGTGCGGCGGCCTCCTTATCTGAGGCGCGCCGCCGGCGGGATCGGGCCTCGTTCCATGGAGGCGCCCGCCAGCCGACGCTCCAACGAGGTCTTCATGTTCGACGCGCTGAACGAACGTCTGTCTTCCGTCTTCGACCGGCTGGCCGGTCGCGGCGTGCTGACCGAGAAGGACGTCGACGAGGCGATGCGCGAGGTGCGCGTCGCGCTGCTGGAGGCCGACGTCGCGCTGCCGGTGGTGAAGGACTTCATCGCCAAGGCGCGGGACAAGGCGCTGGGCGAGGACGTGATCCGCTCGGTGCGCCCGACCGACCAGGTGATCAAGATCACCTACGACGGCCTGGTCGAGATGCTGGGCGGGGAAGAGCCCGAGGCCCTGAACCTGAACGCCGCGCCGCCGGTGGTGATCCTGATGGCCGGCCTGCAGGGGTCGGGCAAGACCACCACGGCGGGCAAGCTGGCGCTGCGCCTGTCGAAGTTCGACCGCAAGAAGGTGATGCTGGCCTCGCTGGACGTGCGCCGTCCGGCCGCTATGGAGCAGCTGGCCATGCTGGCCGAGCAGGCGGGCGTGGCCTCGCTGCCCATCGTGCAGGGGCAGATGCCGGCGGACATCACGCGCCGGGCCCTGTCGGCGGCGAAGCTGCAGGGCTTCGACGTGCTGATCCTGGATACGGCCGGCCGCACCACCATCGACGAGGCCATGATGGCCGAGGCGGCCGAGGTGGCGCGGATCGCGACCCCGACCGAGACCCTGCTGGTGGCCGACAGTCTCACGGGCCAGGACGCGGTGCGCACCGCGCGCGCCTTCCACGAGCGCCTGCCGCTGACCGGCCTGATCCTGACACGGGCGGACGGCGACGCGCGCGGCGGCGCCATGCTGTCGATGCGCGCGGTCACGGGCCTGCCCATCAAGTACCTGGGCGCGGGCGAGAAGATCGACCAGCTGGACGCCTTCGACGCGCGGCGCGTGGCCGGGCGCATCCTGGGCCAGGGCGACATCGTCTCGCTGGTCGAGAAGGCCGCGGCCGAGATCGACCAGCAGCAGGCCGAGCGCATGGCCAGGAAGCTGGCCAAGGGCAAGTTCGACCTGGACGACCTCTACAACCAGCTGCAGCAGATGAAGCGGATGGGCGGGCTGGAAGGCATCATGGGCCTGATGCCGGGCGTCGCCAAGATGAAGAACCAGATGGCCGAGGCGGGCGTCAGCGACAAGTCGATCGCCAGGCAGCAGGCCATCATCAGCTCCATGACCAAGCAGGAGCGCGCCAAGCCCGACATCCTGAACGCCTCGCGCAAGCGCCGCATCGCCAGGGGCTCGGCGGTGGACGTGGCCGAGATCAACCGCCTGCTGAAGCAGCACCGCCAGATGGCCGACGCCGTGAAGGCG
This sequence comes from Caulobacteraceae bacterium, assembly GCA_035627575.1. GTDB lineage: Bacteria > Pseudomonadota > Alphaproteobacteria > Caulobacterales > Caulobacteraceae > JAEZEZ01. Next base: position 1,730 of record DASPLM010000293.1, read on the forward strand.
ATGAGCAAGAACGGCGGCAAGGGCTTCGCCCAGATGGCCCGCATGCTGGGCGGCATGGGCGGCGGAGCCGGCGGCATGGGGGGCATGGACATGAACCGCCTCAAGCAGCTGGGCGGCGGCAAGCTGGCCGACATGGACCCGGCCGAGCTGGAACAGCAGATGAAGGCGCTCACCGGCGGCCAGGGCGGACTGCCCGGCCTCGGCGCGGGCGCTCCCAAGCTTCCGGGACTGGGAGGGCTGCCCGGCCTTCCCGGCTTCCCGACCAAGAAGAACTGATCAACCGAACAACGACTGACCAAGGACTAGTGAAATGCTGAAGATCCGTCTCGCCCGTGGCGGCGCCAAGAAGCGCCCCTACTACAACATCGTCATCGCCGACAGCCGCTCGCCCCGCGACGGCCGCTTCCTCGAGAAGGTCGGCAGCTACAACCCGATGCTGGCCAAGGACGGCCCCGAGCCCCGCGTGAAGCTGAAGACCGAGCGCATCGCCGAATGGCTCGCCAAGGGCGCCCAGCCGACCGAGCGCGTCGCCCGTTTCCTGGGCGCCGAAGGCCTGGTGAAGTGGGAGCACGGCAACAACCCGAAGAAGGGCGAGCCGGGCAAGAAGGCCCAGGAACGCGCCGCCGAGCGCGCCCAGCGCGAAGCCGACCGCGCCGAGGCCGAAGCCGCCGCCAAGGCCGCCCCGGCTCCGGAGCCGGAACCCGAAGTGGAAGCCCCGGCGGCCGAGGAAGCCCCGGCTGCTGAAGAAGCCGCCCCGGCCGCTGAAGAGGCGCCGGCTGCCGAAGAAGCTCCGGCCGCCGAAGCCGCTGCTGAAGAAGAGCCCAAGGCCTGACCGACTATCCGTCACCCCGGAAAGCGTCCGAGCCTCGGCTCGGGCGCTTGTCCGGGTCCCAGCGCACGACGCTGGGGACGGCCTGCCCGGGTTCAGCGTCGCTGCGGTGACGTGCGCTCGGTCCCGGACAACTGTTCGGGATGACGGAATGGGGTGTGCGCTTCTAAGGCGCACACCGCGTCCTGAACCTCTTGGTGGAACTCTCGCGCCCTTCGGTCCTGACGCTGTCAAGGATGGCCCGAAGGGCCACAAGCTCCGCTTGCGCGAGCGAAGCTCGCGTCCTTGACAGCGTCAGGACCGGGCGCACCATTCCATCAAGAGGACCAGGGCGCCTTGGGTTCAGGACTGACCCGCCCGAGATCTGGTGCACAGGATGTCGAAGCCAACTCTCCCCCGCCTGATCGAGGTCGGCGTCGTCGCCGGCGGGTTCGGCGTGCGCGGCGAGATCAAGATCACGGCCTATACGGACGAGCCCCTGACGCTGAAGACCTTCGGGACCCTGCTGAAGCAGGACGGCTCGCCGGCGCTGACCCTGACCAGCGCCCGCGCCGCCAAGGGCCAGGTGATCGGCCGCGCGACCGGGATCGAGACCAAGGACCAGGCCGACGCCCTGCGCGGCCTGCGCCTCTACATCCCGCGCGACGCCCTGCCCGAGCCGGACGACGAGGACGAGTTCTACCTGGCCGACCTGATCGGGCTGGAGGCGCGGCTGGAGAGCGGCGAGGCGTTCGGCCGGATCAAGGCGGTGCAGAACTTCGGCGCCGGCGACATCCTGGAGATCGCGCCCGCGGCCGGCGGCCAGACCGTCTACCTGCCGTTCACGCGCGAGGTGGCGCCGCAGGTGAAGGTGGCCGAAGGCTATGTGCTGGTGGTCCCGCCGCAGGAGGTCGAGGCGGGCGACAAGCGGGGCGAGTGAACCCTCGCCGTGGGGCAAGGACGGCTGCGCCGTCCTGACGCCGTTCATCCCCACATCCCCCGCGCCAGAACCTCCGCCGCTACGCGGCTCCAGTGCGCGGGTCCCCCTTCGCCCCAGGGCGAAGGAGGGAGGGTCATTCTTCTCTTGCCGAGATGGGGCGCCTTGGCCTCAGGCGTGTCAAGGACGAGGCCCGCTTGGGCCTCGCCGGCGCAGCCGGTGCTTCGCATCCTTGAGACGCCTGAGGCCAAGGCGCAGAGTGCTGGCTGTGAGATGAATGGCCGGAACCGCTGCCGCGGCTATCGACGGACCCACTTCACCCCCAGTGGTCGACGCCCTCGGCGGTGATCTCCACCCACGGGTGCTTCGTGCCCTCGTAGACCGAGAACTCCGGCGGCGGAAACGCCGGGTCGGCGAAGGCGCCCATGGGGATGGCGACCATGCCGGGCAGGGCCTCGATCTCGAAGGAGATGGGGCCGCCGCAAGTCGGGCAGAAGCGGAACCGGCCCCACGTGCCGCTGGCGCCCACCGTGGTCCACTCGGTCGCATCGCCGGTCAGGGTGACCTGTTCGGCCGGCCAGCGGGCCTGGGCCGAGAAGGCGCTGCCGGTGCGACGCTTGCATTCCAGGCAGTGGCAGACCGAGACGCGCACCGGCTCGCCGACGCAGGTCGCGCCCAGCCGGCCGCAGCGGCAGGAGGCGACGCGGATGACGGGATCGCCGCTCATCGGGCCTCTCCGGCGACCACGAAGGGCGCCCAGGCCGAGGGCTGGGCCATGGCGGGGTCGCCGGACTTGAGCATCGTCTTCATCGCTCCCTGCAGGGCCGCGGCGCGGCCCCGCTCAGGATGCCGGGCGTAGGCCCCGATGGTGGCAGTAGTCAGCTCGGCCGCCACGTCGTCACGCACGCGCCAGTGGCTGACCAGCAGGGCGCGGGCGCCCGCGTGGAAGAAGGCCCGCGCCAGGCCTGACAGCCCCTCACCGCCGGTGCTGATCCCGCCCTTGCCGTCGGAGGCGGCGGTGTTGCAGGCGGACAGCACGATCCAGTCCGCGGCCAGGCGCAGGCCCGCGGCCTCGGAGGCGGTCAGCAGGCCGTCGTCGCTCGCGCTGGCCACGTCGGGCGGGGTCAGCACCAGGGCCGGTTCGGCCAGGCCGTCGATCTCGCCGGCCAGCAGGCCGTGGGTGGCGAAGGCGACGACGCGGGTGGAGGACAGGTCGGCCCCCTTCACCGCGCCCTCGGTGGCGGCGGCGCCGGTGGAGACGCTGGTCTCCGGCGCGCCGAGCGCCCGGGCCAGGGCGCGCAGCTCCAGGGCTGACCCGGGCAGGCGCGGCAGGCCCTTGATGGCGGTGATGTCGGCCGAGCCCGAGCGGTAGTAGGCGCCCACGCCCCGCGGCCCCGGTCCCGCCGGCCCGTCCAGCGCCGGGTCGCCGAAGCCGGCGAAGGCGCGGGCGGCGGCGGCGCGGTCGGGCGCCCGGCGCACGGCGCGCAGGCTGGAGACCGCCGGCAGGGTGGCCAGGGCGTGCTTCGTGAACAGCCACGGCGTGGCCCGCAGCGCCCGCACGTCGGCGTCCTCGCCGCGCGGCAGGGCGGTCGGCAGCACCGACAGCGGCAGGGCCGACAGGGCGCCGGACTGGACGACGTAGACGGTCTTCGCCCCCTTCAGCGCCGGGGCCACGGGAGCCCAGACGCTCTGGTACAGCTCGAAGGCGCGGGCGCGGGGGAAGGCCGCCGGTCCCGCAGCCGGCGCGGTCGAGCCCGCCGCGTCCACCGCCGCGCGCACGGCGCCGCCGGGATCGAGCGCCGCGCGCAGGTCGCGCACCGCGTCGGCCACGGCCTTCTCGTCCATGGCGCCGCGCATCCACAGGCTGCGGTCGCGGCGCACGGCCCAGATGTAGGTCCCGTCGAACGCCGGGACGATGAACACCAGCGCCTCGTCCTTGCCCAGCAGCGCCTGGGTCTCGGCCAGGGGCAGCGGCGCGGCGCTGGTGAGATCGGCGAAGGCGGGGTAGCGGGCGGCGATCTCGGCGTCGCGGGCGGCGACGTCCTTCGCGGCGGCCTCGGCCACGGCCGCCAGTTCCACGGCGCGGCGGGCGGCCTTGTCGCCCTGCCCGGCCAGGGCGCGGACCCGCTCGGCGTCGGCGGCGCGGAAGCGGGCCTCGGCGTCCTGGCGCTCGCGCACCAGGGCCGAGAGGGCCGCATCGCCCGCCCCCAGCCGGGCGGCGCCCTGGGCCAGGGCCACGGCGGCGCGCGACGAGGTCGCCATCTGCGCGTCCTCGAAAGCCTGGGCCGACAGGGTGTCGCGCGTCTCCGCCGCCCGCGGGGCCGGCGGCGACGCCACGGCGGCGGCCGCCACGATCAAAGCCAACACAAGTCTGCGCATGACCGTCTCCCCCCGAAGCCGACGCCCGAACCTTAAACCACCGTCCGTGCAAGCGGATAGCCCTGATACCGCCGTTCGACCGGCTCCAAACCTTACAATTGGAGCTGGGCCGGCGCGGGGGTCTTGCCGCCGGACAGGCTTTGGCGTCAGCTAACGCCGTTCGGGGGGACGCCGATGAAACGCCTGATGATCGCCGCGGCGGCCGCCGCCCTGCTCTGGACCGGGCACGCCGAGGCGCGCGAGTTCTCGCCGCGCATCCAGGCCATCGAGGACATGGTCGCCCAGGGCAAGTACGACGACGCCAAGTCGCGCCTGCTGGCCATCATGGCCGAAGCCGAGGCGAAGAAGGACGACCTGCTGCTGGCCGAGGCGTCCGGCAGCTACGGCGGCGTGCTGGTGGGCCTCGGCGACATGGACGCCGCCGGCCAGATGCTGAAGCGGGCCTGGGACATTCGCGAGGCGAAGCTCGGCCCGGACGACGTCCAGACCCTTTTCGCCATCAACGACTACTGCGTCTGGCTGACCATCCAGGGCCGCGACCCGGAGGCCGAGCCGCTGCTGGATCGGGTGGTGCGGGGGATGACGCCGCGCGCGACCACCCCCGTCGGCAGGGCCGACCTGGCCGACGTGCAGATCACCCACGCCATGGTGCTGTTCCGCCTGGGCGGCTGGGACCGGGCCGAGGCCGAGATGCTGGCCGCCCTGCCGGTGCTGAAGACGGCGCCGGGCAAGGAGGTGCCCTACCTCAACGGCCTGATCATGCTGGCCGACGGCTACCAGAGCTGGGGCCGCTACGCCGACACCCGCCGGGTCGGCGAGGAGGCCCTGGCCGTCAGCGAGAAGATGCTGGGGCCGAACCATCCCAACAACGTCGGCATCCACGTCCTGCTGGGGCTGGCCTACCTGAACCTTGGCGACCAGGCGAAGGCCGAGGCCGCCTACCTGCGGGGCGTGGACATCACCCAGGCGGCCTCGAAGGGCGTCGGGCCCTACGCCGCCCACGGACTGATCGCGCTGGCCAACTACTACTCGGCGATCGGCCGCCGGGAGGAGGCGGTGAACCTGTACCGCCGCGCGGCCGAGGCGCACGAAAAGGGCGGGGACCAGACCTGGCGCGCCGCCGAGGGCTACCGGATGATGGGCCAGACGCTGTCCGAACTGGGA
>DASPLM010000294.1:0-2000 GCA_035627575.1 Caulobacteraceae bacterium
ACTGGCTGGCCGACAGCCATCCGGAGGCCGGGCTGGTCGCGCCGTCGGGGACCTGGGCGCGGGCCCTGCACGACCAGTGGGTGGCCTTCACGCTTTCGGAAATCGAGGCCTTCCTCTGGCACACCGCCCGAAACGTCTTCCTTCTGCCGGAGGAAGAGCGGGTCCCGGCCGTCTACCCGCAGAACGAAGCCGCCGCCCGGCGCGGCCTGGCCGTGCTCGAGGCCCACCTGCGCGGCAAGGATTGGCTGGTAGGCGACCGCTTCTCGCTCACCGACATCTTCACCGGCTACGTGGCCTGCTGGGCCCAGTGGCAGGGAATGACCGCCGACCTGCCCAACGTTACGGCCTATGTCGAGCGGCTGCAGGCCCGGCCGCTCTGTCCCTACCACCAGGACGCCGCCGGCCGCTGACGCACGGCCCGGGCTGGCCGTCGGGGCGCACGTCGTCGCTGCTGCGTAGACAAGAAGGCCGCCGGATCGCTCCGGCGGCCTTCTCTGTGACCTTGATCGGACTCAGCGCGCGACGTGGGCGCCGTGGTGGCGGTTGGCTTCGGCGTCGACCTGGCCGCGCTTCAGGGAGCGGGCGAAGGGGACGATCTGGTACAGGGCCGAGAGGCCGACGAGAGCGTAGACGAGGCGGGCAAGGGCGCTGTCCTCGCCGCCGAACAGGCCGGCGACCAGGTCTGCGTCATAGCCGCCGATGGCGACCAGGCCCCAGTTCAGCCCGCCGACGATGACCAGCAGAAGGGTGATGATGTTCAAGGCTTTCATGTGGAATCTCCTCCGGATGTCCTGAGGAGTCCAACCAAGCTCGAAGCCGGCCGTTCCATCCGGAGCAGCTTCGTGGGCGCTTTTGAAACACGAACGCCCCCGGATCGCTCCGGGGGCGTCGTCTCGTCAACGGAGCCGATCAGATCAGATCGGGCCGCCGCTGAAGATGAAGTCCGACACCTCGATGTCGCCGGGGCCATAGCCGGCCACTTCGATCACGGAGCCGTCCGGCAGGGTCAGGGTCACGCCGTACAGGCCCGCGCCGATGACGAAGTCGTTGGCGTCGTAGGCGCCGCCGGCGCCGCTGTTGATGACGATCTTGTCCTCGCCCTGGTCGAAGTCGAACAGCACGTCGTGGCCGAAGTCGCCCGTGCGGTAGCGGAACTGGTCGGCCTGGCTGTCGACGCCCGCGTAGAGGAAGTCGTCGCCGGCTTCGCCCATCAGGATGTCGGCGCCGTCGCCGCCGTTGATCGAGTCCGAGCCCGCGCCGCCCTGCAGCAGGTCGCGGCCGGCCATGCCGCTCAGCACGTCGTCGCCGGCCTGGCCGTTGGCGCGGTTGTCGGAGGCGTCGCCGGTGAAGCGGTCGTTGTTCTGGGACAGGGAGTACAGCTCGATGCCCGAGAAGGTGTCGCGGTAGGCTTCGCCGACGTGGGCGCCGCTGGTCAGGTTGATGGTCACCGCCGAGGCCGCGCGGCCGTAGAAGGCGATGTCCACGCCGTCGCCGCCGATCAGGGTGTCTGCGCCGAGGCCGCCCTCGAGCACGTCGTTGCCCGCGCCGCCGTCCAGGGTGTCGGCCCCGTTCTCGCCGCGCAGCAGATCCTGGCCGTCACGGCCGAACAGGCTGTCGTTGCCCGTGCCGCCGCGGACGTTGTCGTCCACGAAGTCCGAGCCATAGAAGGTGTCGGAGAAGCGGGTCAGGGTGAAGGCCTCGATGTTGAGGAAGCTGTCGCCCGCCGCGTCGCCGGTGTTCACCGATCCGTCGTCGAGGTCGATCGTCACGCCCGAGGTCGACGAGGCGTAGGTGACGGTGTCGACGTGCCAGCTGCCGTCCAGGGTATCGGCGCCGGGGCCGCCTTCCAGGATGTCGTTGCCGTCGTTGCCGTAGATGTCGTCGTCTCCAGCCAGACCTTTGACGGTGACGCTCACGCCGAGGACGTCGCCATTGACGCCGAGGAAGTCGTTGTAGGGGGTGCCGATGATGGTTTCGAGGTCGGGGCGGAGGAGGTCTTC